>CP145604.1:0-9108 GCA_036884345.1 Candidatus Stammera capleta | reverse complement strand
CTAAAATTTAAAAATAAATAATTCAGTTTCATAAGAAACTAAAATTTTTTTATTATATAAATAACGATTTAATAAATTATTTAATTTTTTAAAAAATATTTTTTTATTTATAGATTTAACTTTAACAACTTGAGTAGAAGAATTTACCATACCTAAAAATTTTTTTATAGTTAAATATATTTCTCAAGTTTTTACCATATATAAATATGTATATTTTTTTTTATCGATATAATAATTTAATTCTTTTTTAAAATTTATTTTTCTATATTTTCTAGAATATTTACTATTAATAGATTCTAATAAATTTTCATATTTATTTAAAAATATATTTGATTTGTAATCTCTATTATTTTGTAATATACATATAAGTCCTTTTTTATTTATTTTTTTAATTAAATTTAATAATATTTTTCTATTAATTCATTGAAAAGATTGAGCAAATATAAATATATCCATATTAGGTAAAGAATTAATTTTATTTTCAATTTTACCTTTTATCCATTTTACAAAAGGAAATTTTTTTTTACCTATATCTATCATTTTTTTAGATATATCTATGGCATAAAAATTATTTTTTTTACCAAAAATATTTATTAGTTTTTCTAAAACTATACCTGTTCCAGAACCTATATCTAAAATATTTAATTTTTTTTTTTTATATCTTCAATTAAATATTTCTTTTAAAAAAATACTTTTATATCTAGGTCTGTATAAATCATATTTTTTAGCTAGATTATCAAATTTTTCTTTTTTATTTATTAGCATGTTTTTTTAGTAAAAAGTTTATAATACCTTTATTTAAAAAAAGTTTTTTCATGTATTTATTTAAAAATGGAAATTTATATATAAAATTATTTATCTTTAAATATTTTTTTTTAATATCAATATATACAAAATTTTCTTTTTTTATATTTTTTATATTAAGTTCTAATAATATTAAACCAGTATTTCATGCATTTCTAAAAAAAATTCTTCCAAAATAAGGGGAAATAATTACTTTAATACCATAGTATATAAGAGCACTTACAGCTTGTTCTCTTGAACTACCTATGCCAAATATACCATTTGATATTAATACTTGGTATTTATTATTTTTTTTTCTGAAATTAGGATATTTATTTTTAAATATGAATTTAGATAATTTATTATTATTTACTGACATATGTTTATATTTTGCAGGTAATATGTCATCTGTTGATATTAATGGAGCATTAATAAATTTAAAATAGAATTTTTTTTTATTTATCATATAAATCTCATGTAGAAGGTATTTTACCTAGAAGTGCTGTATAAGTAGAAACTAATATAGAAGATATATATATTTCACAATTTGTATTACCCATTCTTCCTTGAAAATTTCTATTCATTGTAGTCATTATTTTATCTCCATCAGCTGGTATAGGTCCTTGTGTACCTACACAAGATCCACATCCTGGAGGGGTAATTATTACTCCTGCTTTTATAATTATATTTATATATTTTTTTTTTATTGATTGCATATATATATTTTTAGATCCTGGAGAAAGTATACATAAAACTTTTGAATCTATTTTTTTATTTTTTAGTATTAAAGATATTTCTTTAATATCTTCTAAAGAACTATTTGAACAACTTCCTAAAAAAACATAATTAATTTTTATACCAGATATGTTATTTAAATTAGTTATATTACTAGGATAATGTGGTAAAGAAATTTGAGGTTCCAATTTATTAATATTTATAAAAATATTATTTTTACTATTGTTTTTTGTAGTAGAACTTAATTTTTTGGATATATTTTTGTTTTTAGGTAAAAATATACATTTAGCTCCTAATTCTACTGCCATATTTGATATTGTAATACATGAATCTAAAGATAATTTTTTTATTCATTTACCATTAATTTCTATAGATTTGTATAAAAAAATTTTTTGTCCATATTTTTTAAGAATATATAAAATAATATCTTTACTTCTAATTATAGATGATGGTTGACCTAATATTTTAATATTTATTGTTTCTGGTACTTTAATTCATGTTTTACCTGTGATCATGGAATATACAATATCTGATAATCCCATACCTAATGATAGACATTGTAATACTCCTCCAGTACATGTATGTGAATCAGAACCTAAAACTATATTATTAGGTAAAAATATTTTTTTTTCTAATGCTAATATATGACTTATTCCTTCTCCTCTATTAAATATGTTAGCTTTTATTTTTTTAGCAAAATTTAATGCTTTTTTAATTTGTAAAGATATTTTTTTATTTATTGGTAATACTGAGTGATCAAAAAAAAAACTTATTTTTTTATTATTAAAAACTTTTTTAAAATTATGTTTTTGAAATATTTTAGATATTGTATGTGAATTTCCATCTTGGATATAAATATGATCTATATTTACTTCTACAAAATCACCTATATTTATTTTTTTTTTTTTACTGTGTAATTTAATTATTTTTTCTACTAAAGTATCTTTATTTTTTTTTGTTTTTATCATATTTTTTTTTAGCTTTTTTATATAAAGAACATAATTTTTTAATATTTATTTTTTTATTTTTAATTTCAGATTTTTTTTTAATTAGTTTTAAACATTTTATTAATATTTTATTTTTAATTTTTATTTTTTTTTTTTTTAAAAAATATTTTATTGTACTTCTACCAGAATGTTTACCTATAATAAATTTTCTTTTTCTATTTATTATTTTAGGATTAAATGGTTCAAATGTTTTTTTATTATTTATTAATCCATTTACATGAATACCAGATTCATGTTTAAATATATTTGAACCTATTATAGGAGATCATGGATATATTTTAGTATTTGTATATTTAGCTATTTTTTTAGATATATTAACTAGTTTTTTTGTTTTTATTTTTAAATCTATTTTATATATTTCTTTTAAAATCATTACTAATTGTGATATATCAGGCATACCTGCTCTTTCACCTATTCCATTAATACAAACATGAAAATATTTTGCTCCTGATTTTAATCCTTCTATAGTATTTGCAGTTGCTAGACCAAAATCATTATGACAATGACATTGTAAATCTATTTTAGATATTTTTTTAATTTCTTGAATTTTTTTACCATATTGTTCATAATCTAAAATACCTATAGTATCTGATAAACGTAATCTATCTGCTCCTGCTTTTTCTACAGCTATTGTATATTCTTTTAATGTATTTATGTCTGTTCTACCTATATCTTCAGCACTTATAGATACAAACATATTTTTATCTTTACAAAATTTTATTAAATAATCTGCAGTATTTATAAGTCAATTTTTATTTTTATTTATACTGTATTTTAAATGTATATTGGATGTAGGTAATCCTATATGAATATGTTTAAATCCTAAAGAAATAGTATATTTTATGTCTTTTAATATTCCTCTATTTCATCCTACAATATTAATTTCATTTTTTCTTTCTAACATATAATTTATTGATTTTACTTCTTCTCCTTTAATAATTGGTATACCACATTCTATTCATTTAACTCCTAAATTTATTAATAATTCAAATATTTTAATTTTTTTTTTTTTATTGAATACTATTCCTGGAGATTGTTCTCCGTCTCTTAAAGTTGTATCTTCTAAAATAATATTTTTTTTAATTTTACACATAAGTTATTTATTTTTATTTTTTGGTTTTGGTATATTTAATTTTTCTCTAAGTGTTCCTGATTTATATTTTTTTTTATATATACCTAAATGTTGTAGTCTAGGTATTATATTTAGAATAAATTCTTCTAAAAATTCTGGTAATACTGGAGGCATAATATTAAATCCATCACATGCTTTATTTGTAAATCATGTATAAATTGTTTTAGATATTTGATCATATGATCCTATTAAATTTAAATGTCCTCTTGATATTATTATTTCTTTATATAATTTATTAATAGTTAATTGTTTTTTTTTTGCTATATATTCAATGATTTTTTTTCTGCTTTGATTAGTGTTTGATATATTTTTTATAATAGGTAATAATTTATTTTTATTTAAATTAGTTAGATTTATTGTTTCTCCTAATAAATTTTCTAACATATTTATACCAAATTTTTCTGGAATTATATTTTGTAAATAATGAAATTTTTCTAATGCTTCTTTTTTATTTTTACCTATATAAAAACTTAATCCTGGCATTATTAATATATCTTTAAAATTTCTTTTATATTTTTTAATTTTATTTTTTATTTTTTTATAAAATTTTTGTGCAGATGTAATATCTGGTTGAGCTGTAAAGATTATTTCAGCTGTTCTAGCAGCTAATTCTTTACCTGGTTTAGAAGATCCAGCTTGTACTATTATAGGATGTCCTTGAGGTGATCTAGAAATATTTAATATTGCATTAAATACTTTATGATATTTACCATTGTATGTAGTTTTATAATATTTTTTTTTATTATAAAAAATGTTATTTTTATAATTTTTAATAAAAGAGTCATCATCTCAACTATCTCATAATTTAGTAACTATTTTCCAACATTCTTTAGCTTTAATATATCTTTGATCATGATTTAAATGTTTTTTATAACCGAAATTACCTGCTGTATTATTTTTAGATGAAGTAACCATATTTCATCCTGCTCTTCCATTACTTATATGATCTAATGAAGAGTATTCTCTGGCTATATTGTAAGGATGCTTATATGTAGTAGATGATGTACCTATTAGACCTATATTATTAGTAACACTAGATAAACTAGATAGTAAACTTATAGGTTCAAAAAAAGTTGTTCTACTACAATATCCTTTACCTTTATCGTCTTCAAATATAGAAGGAGTATCAGCTAAAAAAATAAAATCTATTAATCCTTGTTCTGCTATTTTAGATAAGTATAAATATTTTTTTATATTTTGTACTTTTTTGTTTATTTTTTTTCTTTTATATTTTCATGAACATGGATGATGTCCATATTCATAAGTTATATATGCTCCTATAATTATTTTTTTCATATATTTATTTAAAATTATTAGTTAATTTAAGTATATTTTTTATATTTGTACAATATTTTTCTATTTCGTAAGTTCTTTTAAATTTTAATATTTTTTTAGCTATTTTTGACATAATTTTATAGGATGATCTAATCATATGATTAGCATATATAATTATATTAAATCCTAAATTATATAATTTTGTATTTTTAAAATGATTATATGTTGTAGGTATACAACCTAAAGATATTTGAGGATATTTTTTTTTATATATTTTACTGAATTCAGATATTTCTTTGATATTTTTTTTTTTACTATGTATTATTATTATATCTGCTCCTGCTTCGGTTGCTTTAAAAGATCTTTTTAAAGTTTCATCAATTGTTTTACCTAATATTAAACCTTCCATTCTAGCTATAATAGAAAAATCTTTTTTATATATATTTTTTTTTCCTTCTTTAATTTTTTCACAAAAAATTTCTATATCTTCTAATTTTTGTTTTTTATTTATTTTTAATAAAGAATTTCTTTTTATACCTTTTTTATCTTCTATTACTACAGCATTTATATTTGCTAATTGTATTATTTTAATGTAGTGAGAAAAATATTCTATATGTTTTCCAGAATCAGCATCTATTATTATAGGTAAATTTGTTATTAATCTTATATCAAATAAATTTTTTATTCTTTCTCTTATATCTAAAATTTCATTATCTGGTAATATTTTATTTGTAGAATCTGATAATGAACTAGATCAAATTCCGTCAAATTGGTATTTTTTTTTGTTATGAGGATTTATGTAAATTGTGTTATTTATTATTGATGCACTTAATGGACTATGAGCTTCTAAAAATAATATTTTTTTTTTTTTTTGAATAAGTTTTTTTATCATATATAAAATATTTAATATTAATATTTTATATATTATTTTATTTTATTTTTTTTTTCATTTTGAAAATTGTATATAAAAATATTTTTTTAAGAATAATTATATTTTTATATTTAGAGGTGTAAATTTTATTAAATAGTTTTTATAATATATCCCCCGTATTTGAATTAATGATATTTAGTAGAGTATTAAATATACGGGGGAATATTTAATATATGTTAGAATAATATAAATTTTTTATTAAATTGAAACCCTTGATCTATTTCAATTTTATTAAATTTAAAACTAACATATATACCTTATATTATATAACAATAATATATAAATTTGTAATCTTTTTTATTATTTAATTTTAAATTATTTAATTTTGTTATTTTGTGTAACTAATTAATATATAAGTAAATTGAAAAAATAGGGATATTAAAGCTAAAAATAAATATACATTAAATATAGAGAAATGATTTATAAGAAATACTGATAAAAAAGAAAAAATTATTTTAGCTAAACTAGCTACTGAATTTCTTATTATAGTTAATTTACCTAAATCAAAATATGTAGAATATGTATTTATTTTAATTTGCATACAAATTATATGTCCAGATAATAATCCAAAACATAAGGAATTTAGAAATATTAATACAAGAAAATTATTTGTAATACTTAAAATAGATAAAAATAAAAAACATAATAGAAAAGTATATTTTTCAATAAATTTTTTTGTAATTATATCTTTATATAACATAAAACCTATTATAGATGAGAATAAAGCACAAAAAAAATTTAAAGTAGAATAAACAAAACTAGATTTATAATTTATTAATGTTGTTAGAAATGGAAGTATAGTACTTAAATATTGATATATACCACTTGAAGGTATAGAAAAAAATAAAGTTTCAATTAATTTTTTATTTTTAAAATTATTTTTAATTCATTTTAAGTTTAATTTAATATCTTCTTTATTTTTTTTTTTTTTTTCTTTAATTAAAAAATATTTTTCGTTTTTTTGTAGTAATTTAAGAGATAATATACAACTTAATAAATAAAATATACTTATAAATATAAATCCGTATAAAGTTATATTATTTAATATAAATAAATTTCCTATAAAATTTCCTAGTGTTTGAAATATTTGAGTAATAGAAAAAGATATTTGAATAATTTTATTTCCTATATTTTGTTTAAATAATAATTTTATAATTTTATTAGAATTGGTTTTGTTAATTGTTCTGGTTGTTGAATATATCATTTGTAATATAAATACAAATAATAAACATAAATATATATTTATTTTTAAAAAGAAAACAAAAAAAATTCCTAATGATATTATTAAAAATATAATATTATTTAAATAATATTGTTTTATAGGATTTATATAATCAACTATAAAAATAAATGTTATAGCTGAAATAAACATAGGAAAATAATTAGCAAAAGTAATTAAACTTACTGCTAAAGAGCTTTTAGTAGTATTATATACTAATCATATTAGAATAGTGTTTTCTATACTTTCTGCTAAAGAAACTAATATAATTGTTAATTGATATTTAATTTGTTTACTTTCTCAAAACATTTATTTATTTTAAATATTTTTGTTAATAAACTTTTTATTTTGACGAATTTATTATATCATAAGTATGTAGTGAGTAAAAATATTTTTAAAAATATTTAAATTTTATATATTAAAAAAAATGTTTTTTTTATATAATACTTACTATGTAGTAAGTACAATTGTTTTTGTTTAAAATTTAATAAAAATAATTTTGTTTTTATTAATTTTTAAAAAATTGTTATTATATAACAAATTTAGAATTTGTTATTATTAAATAACATTTAATTTAAATTATTTATTGGTTTTAATTTTTTATTATAAAATTCTTTTGTTTGGATTAATGATATTTGGTAGAGTTATTAAAAAATACTGAGAATCATTTTATACATATATAAAGAAGAAGAATATGAATAAAATGTTGGTAAAATTAAAATCCTTGATCTACCATAAGTGTATAAAATTGAATATTATAAAAGAGAAAAATCAAAAAAAGATACATAGAAGATATATTCCTAAATTATTGTGTCGTGTACCTAAAGGTATAGTTTCTAAATTAGTTTCTAAATTTAATAATTATGATTGGCATTATAATTATGATTTAATTAAATTACGTCGTGATTTAAAAATTCGTATTCATGCTAGATCTGAATTATGTGAAACTTTAAATATTTTATCTTCAGCTTTAATAGTTCATTGTAATTTAAATTTATATAGTGAATATTTATTTGAAATAAAAGTTCCTTTTGAAATTATAGCTTCTTCCATGAATATGCTTCATATATATGATAATGGAAGAAAATCTTATGATCCTCCTTTACATGCTTTGAGAGTTTTAGAAAAATTAAAATATTTAATTATTTTAAGAGCTAAGGATACAGATACAGGTCATTATAAGCCTTTACGTATTTGGTTAACTAAGAATTTTTTTATTTCTAGAGGTATAACTTTAAAGAGATTGAGATTTTATTTACATAAATATGAAAATTGAATTATACGTAACAATTTAACTAGTAATTTTCTTTATTATAGAAAAAAACATTTATCTAAAATGAGGATTATAGGTATTGATTTAATTAAATATCCTTCTTTGAGAAATTTATTAATTAAAATTAAAAAAAATATTTTAGGGGAAAAATTTATACTTAAAATTAATAATAATATTAAATTTTATTCTAATAATTTTAAAAATAGAAAAAATTTTGTTACTAAAGAATTTTTTAATAATAATATAAAAAATATTGAAAATAAAAAATCTAATTTTTGGTATTGTAAATTTGTTCATTGAAGTTATACTAAAATGCCTTATCAAGTTTTATTGTTAGAAAATTCTTTACGTAAAGAATTTCCTGGTCTTATTAGAGTTGATCCCGAAAAGTATTATAAAATTCTTTTAAAAAGAGGACATAAATTATAGTAATAAAAAATTATTTTTAAATTTTTATATTTTTTTTGGGAATTTTTTTTTTTAAAAAAAAAATAAATTAATATTTTTTTTTTATTTATTATTTTTCTTTGTTTTTCTTTGTTTTTCTTTGTTTTTCTTTGTTTTTATTTTATTTTTTTTATTTTTTATAGTCTTTTTTTTTTAAAAAAAATACTTTTATTGTATATATTTCCTTTTATAATATTAAATTCGAATCTTACTTCTGAACTAAAGTATTAATAAATAATATATTTAATTAAAAATATATTAAATTAATAACATATAAATAAAGAATAATTTTTAATTTTTTTAATA
>CP145603.1:0-5795 GCA_036884345.1 Candidatus Stammera capleta | reverse complement strand
TTAGTTTACTTTTATTAAATTAATAAATTTAAATAATAAATTTAAAATTAATCCAACTATTATAGTTAATATTAAACCTTTTATTTCTATATTTTTATAAACTAATTTTAAAACAATACCTGACATAAAAGTTATAAAAACTAATAAAATATTTTGAAAATTATTCATATCTATATTTGAATCAATAATTATTTTTATACCTGAAGATATTATTAAACCATATATAAATAATGAAATACCTATTATAATTTGCATAGGAATTAATTTAATAAAAATAAAAAATTTACCTAAAAAAGAAATAAATATAAAAAAAATAGAACTTATAAATATAATAAAATTAAATTCCTTAAATGATACAAGTTCTATGTTTTCATTATAGAAAGTAAATGGTATTGAACCAAAGAAACTAAATATTATATTTAAAATAGAATTTATCATAATAGATTTATATATATATTTTTCTTTTATTATTATTAAAAAACTTATATATTCTATAAGTGACATTAAAAATATTGGTAAAATTATTGGTAATACTTCTATATTAAATTCTGGAAAATATATTTTAGGTAATATAAACCAAGGTGTTTCATAAATTTTTTCAAAATTAATAATTTTTAAAAACAATGATGATACATAACCAAATATTAAACCCATTAATATAGGAACAGATAAATATTTATTTCAAAATAACGAACTTATTATTATTACTAAAAATGTAGACAAAAAAACAAACATTAATTTTCAATTACTTACATTTAATTTCTGTATTGATATTAATGAAAGATCTAAACCCATAATGGTGATTATTATTCCTAATAAAGAAGGAGGTAAAAGATAATTTAATCAATAAAAACCATAATATTTAATTATTAATCCTGTAAAAAAAAATAATATTCCGTATAAAATAAAACTACTTAATATAAGTTCATATTTATATTTTTGTAAAAGAATTATTATAGGAGATATAAACATTAAATTAGGTATTATATATGATGGTAATTTAAATTTATTTAAAATTAAATAAGCTAAATTACTTAAACCATTTAATAAAAAAACAGTTTCTGGATTAATACCAATAATTAATGCTGTAGTTATATTTATTAAACTTATTGAAATTAAGTTTTGTATATTAAATAAAAATAATTTATTTAAAAATTTTTTTTTTTTTGTTTTAGATATCATTTTAAAATCTATTTTTTTAAAAAAAATTTTATTTATTTAGCCTTATAAAAAAGTATTATACTATAAAAAATATTTTTTGCAATATTTTTTTTTTATAAATTAATTTAAATAAAATTTATTTGGTTAAAAAATTAAATATGAAATTTAAAAATAAAATTAAATTTGTTAATAGAAATATTTCTACTAAATTAAATATTGATTCTATAAGTGCAATAAATAGTAAAACTATTGGATATATTACAAGTATTTTAGCTTGTACATCAATGCCATATTCAAATATAAAAAATACTTTTTTTAAAAGAAGTAATGGAAATATGACTTTAAAAATTATAGCTGATCCTGAGTATGGATTACCTTATGGAATAATACCTCGTATTATAATGATTTGATTATGTACTGAGGTTAAATTAACTAAATCTTCAAGATTATATTTAGGTAAAAATCAAAATGAATTTATTAAAAAATTAGGTTTATCTCCTACAGGAGGTAAATATGGTTCTATAAATAGGATTAAAAATCAAATGATAAGATTATTTCATTCTACTATGTCTTTAACTTATCATTATAAAAATATACATAAATTTAGTAATTTAACAATAGTAGATAATATTTTTTTTTCTTGAGAAAAAAAAAAATTTTTTAATAACGAAATTAAATTATCTGACAAATTTTATAAAGAAATTAAACGTACTTCTTTACCAATAGATTTAAGAGTAATTAAAATTATGAGATCTCCTTTAGCAATAGATATATATATGTGATTGACTTGAAGAACTAGAATTATTGATAGTAAAAAAAATGTTTTTATTTCTTGAAAAAATTTAAAATTACAATTTGGTTCTAATTATTCTAATACATGTAAAGGTTTATATAATTTTAAAATGGAGTTTATTAAAAAACTTAAATATGTTTGTTTTTTTTATTCTCAAGTTAATGTTTCTATTTTAAATTTTGGTTTGAAACTTAAAAATAGTTTTCCTCATGTTCCTTGTTTGACTTATTAACATTTTTCATTTCTAATACATGATTATATATATGTATATAATACATGAATAAAATACATGGTACTGATATTTAAAATGCTCCAATGATCTGAAAGATCAGAATGTTTTTGAGGTTTTTTTTTTTTTTTTTGGCTAGTGTTTATGCGTTGTTTGGCTAGTGTTTATGCGTTAATAAAAATTTTTTTTTAAAAAAAAATTGTAATAATAAAAAAAATGTGATAAACTAGATAAGTCTTATAAAAAGAAGGAAAAAAGATTTCAAACAAGTTATAAACTTGTTTATAAATATTAATTAATTTTTGGGATTTCATATGAAAAAAAGTATTCGTTATTATTTCAGTAATCTGTGCTGTATAATATGTTGCTTATTGAGCATGAACTTCGCTATATCTAATGGTGATACACGTAATGTAAAAGAACCTACTATTCCTAGTAGTTGTAGTGTATTAAAAGCCAGCGATAAAATTAGTACTAGTTTAATACAGAATGAAATGAATCGTTGTTCTAAACTTAAAAAAGTTGTTTCATTACAATCTGATGGAAAAAATTTTCATTTTTATTCTGGTCCTTTATCAATACCTTCAAATGGAGGTATGTTAATAAATAAAGGAGTTGTATTATCTGCCATACCAGATCCTACATTATATGATAATGGTAATCATAAATGCGGAACAGTAGATAATTCTGGAAGAGGTTGTAATCCTTTTATAAAAGTTATAGGTACTTCTAACAGTGGAATATATGGAAGTGGTATAATTGATGGACAAGGTAATTCAACATTAAAAAATTCTAAAAAAACTTGGTGAGATTTAGCTAGTGATGCTAAAAAATTAAATAAATCACAGAATGTTCCTAGATTAATAGAAATAAGAAATTCTAATAATTTTATTTTTTATCAAATATCTTTAAAAAATTCTCCAAATTTTCACGTAGCTGCTAGTAATGTTAATGGTTTAACTGCATGAGGTGTAAATATCAATACTCCAGCTGATGCACGTAATACTGATGGTATAGATCCTGGTTCATCTCAAAATGTTACTATAACACATTCATATATTAGTACTGGAGATGATAACGTAGCTATTAAAGCTTCTAGTAAACCATCTTCACATATATCTATAACAAATAGTGTTTTTGGAAAAGGACATGGTATGTCTATAGGTAGTGAAACTTCTGGTAAAGTAAATGATATTTTAGTAGATAATTTATCTATGAATGGTACAACTAGTGGTTTACGTATTAAAAGTGATATTTCTAGAGGTGGTTTAGTAAACCAAATAATTTACAAAAATATATGTATTAAAGATGTACAATATCCTATGTATTTAGATATGTTTTATATTAAAAATTCCTCTGGTAATAAAATTCCTTATTATAAAGATATTACTTTTAGTAATGTTAAAGTACTAACACCAGGTAAATTTATTTTTAGAGGTTTAAAAGGTAATAATATAGAAGTTACATTTAATAATGTTAGTATCAAAAAAGGTTCTAATATAGTAATGGAAAATGTTACTGCTACTGGTAAAATGAACGAAAACGTTACAGGAAATAATTGTCCTTCTTATATAAAATAAGATATAAAAATTTTAAAACCCCAAATGGGGTTTTAAAATTATTTATATTTCTAAAAATTTTGTTAATTTAATATTGGATTATAATGTATTCAAGATGTTGATTACCAGATTTACAAAATAAAAATTGATTTAAAAAAATATATAAAACTAAAATTTTTAAATATATATATATACCGAAAAATAATTCTTTTTTAAAAAAAGAAATAATATTTTTTACAAATAGAAAAATATCTAAATTTACAAAAAGTATTAAAAAAGCTACTTTAATATTTCAATATAAAAATTCTTTAAAAAATGAAGAATATTTTATAAATTATAAAAATAATATTTTATATATTAAATCTAAAAATAAAAATGGTTTTATATATGGTTTATTTAATTTAATTAAATTAATACAATTAAACTTAATAAATAAAAATAAAAATTTTTATATTAATGAAAAACCTAATGTAAAAATTAGAATTATTAATCATCTAGACCATATTAATGGTAATATAGATAAAGGTTATTCAGGTAATTCTATTTTTTTTTTTAATAATAAAATACATTTCAATTTATTAAGAATTAAATATTATGCTAGATTATTAGCTAGTATAGGAATAAATTATTTATGTATTAATAGTTATAATGTTAACATGAATGATACTTATTTAATAACAAAACCATGATTAATTCAACTATATGAAATATATAATATATATATAAAATATAATATTAAAATAATACTTTCTATAAGTTATAAAAGTCCTTTAATATTAGGGAAATTTAAAGATTTTAATATTTTAAATACTAAAATAATTCAATGATGAAAAAAAAAAATTCAAGAAATATATGAATATATACCTCTTCTAGGAGGATTAATAATAAAATTTCAAAAAAATATAAAAAAAAAAGAAATCATTCAATATTCAAATTTAATAGCAAAATTTTTAAAAAAATTTAATGGTTTTTTAATTATAAAATGTTTTTCATATAAAAATCAAAATTGAAGATTTCGTAATATAGATAGAGCATGTTCTGTATATGAAAAATTTTATAATTTAGATGGATTATTACTTGATAATATAATTTTACAAATAGATAATGGACCTATAGGTTATCAAGTAAGAGAACCAATTTCTAGTATATTAGGATCTATGAAAAAAACTCCTCAAATCTTAGAACTTCAAATTACTCAAGAATATACTGGTCAACAAATTGATATATGTTGATTATTACCTCAATGAAAATATATATTAAATTTCGATACTTTTAGTTCAGGAAATAAATCTAAAATCAAAAAATTAATAACTGGTAAAATATATAATATAAAAAATTATGGTATATCAGGTACATCTAATATTGGAGATTATTATAATTGAACTGGTAGTGAATTAGCACAAGCTAATATATTTGGTTATGGAAAATTATTATGAAATTTAGATATAAACTTAAATAATTTATTACAGGAATGAATAAAACTTTCTTTTAATTCTAATAAATTATTAATAAATAATATTAGAAAAATTATGTTTAATAGTTGAAAAGTATATGAAAAATATACTACTATTTTAGGTATAGGTGGTATGGTTAATACATCAAAATATGGCCCTAATATTGACAAATGAGAATATAATAATTCAGGAATATATCATAATTCTGATAGATACAGTTTAGGTACAAATAGAAATAAATATATTAAACAATATTTTCATAAAAATAAATTAAAATTTATTAATAAAAATAAATGTCCAGAAGAATTAATACTTTTTTTTCATAAATTACCATATAATTATTATTTAAAAAAAAAAAAAAAGAGTATTATTCAATATATTTATGATTCTCGTTATGAATCAATTAAAGATATTACTAAATGAATATTTCTTTGAAAAAAAATTAAAAAAAATATATTACCTATAATATTTAAAAATATTAAAAACAGATTAAGAAAACAATATTTAAATGCATGTGAATGATGTGATCAAATAAATTCTTATTTTTTTAAAAAATCTGGCATATATGACAAACTTAACAGAAAAATATATTTTTAGTT
>CP145602.1:143367-296766 GCA_036884345.1 Candidatus Stammera capleta | reverse complement strand
AAACAAAAATTATTTTTTTTTTAAAAAAAATTATTATAATTATTAACAAAAAAAAATATACTTTTTAAATTAAATACTAGTAAATAAATTATAATATTTATATTATAATAATTCAATATATTTTTCAAAAAAAAATTGATTTATATAAAATAATAGTATAGAATCTTTTTATACTTTTTAAAATACTAGTAAACAAACATTTATATGTTTTCACTTAATAAAAATTATTTTGATATTATAGTTGTAGGGGGAGGACATTCTGGAGTAGAAGCATCTTATATAGCTTCTAAAATGAAAAAGAAAACTTTATTAATTACTTATAATATAAATAAAATAGGAGAGATGTCTTGCAATCCATCTATAGGAGGTATAGGAAAAAGTAATATAGTTAAAGAAATAGATGCTATGGGTGGTTTAATAGGAAAAATTACAGACTTTTCAGCAATACAATATAAAACATTAAATTCTAGTAAAGGGGAAGCAGTAAGAGCTACTAGAGTACAAGTAGATAAATATATATATAAAAAAAATATATTTACTGAATTAAAAAAATTAAAATATTTAACTATTTACCAAGAAGAAGTAATAAAATTAATAATAAAAAATAAATGTGTTAAAGGAATTAAAACATACAAAAAAAAAAAAATATATTCCAATACAGTAATATTATGTACTGGTACTTTTTTAAATTCAAAAATATTTATTGGTTTAAAATATTTTAAAGGAGGAAGAATATTTGACCATTCTTCAGAATATTTAATAAATTCTTTAAGTAAATATAATTTTAGATATAAATATTTTAAAACTGGTACACCACCTAGAATAGAAAGAAAAACTATAAATTTTAATTTAATAAATAAAATACCTAATGATAAAAATACTAATTGTTTTTCTTATTTTAACAATATAAGAAAAAAAAAAAATAAGTTAAATAAAATTAAATGTTATTTAACATATACTAATAAAGTAACACATGATATCATTAAAAAAAATTTAAATAAAAGTGCTTTATATAAAGGTTTAATAATTGGTAAAGGCCCAAGATATTGTCCATCTATAGAGGATAAAGTAGTTAATTTTACTGATAAAAAAAAACATAGAATATTTTTAGAACCTGAAAATATTGATAAAAAAGTTATATATCCTAATGGAATATCTATGAGTTTACCATTTAAAATTCAAAAAAAAGTAATACATTCTATAAAAGGTTTAGAAAATTCTAAAATTTTAATTCCTGGATATGCAGTAGAATATTTATTTTTTAATCCTAAAGATTTAAAAAAAACTTTAGAGAGTAAAATAATAAAAAATCTTTTTTTAGCTGGACAAATTAATGGTACTACAGGATATGAAGAAGCTGCTGCACAAGGATTAATAGCAGGTATTAATGCTAGTCTTAAAAATAACGGTAAAAAATTTATACCTAAAAGATCTGATTCTTATATAGGTGTTTTAATAGATGATTTATGTAATAAAGGTGTTGATGAACCATATAGAATATTTACTTCTAGATCTGAATATAGATTATTTCTTCGAGAAGATAATGCTGATTATAGATTAACTCCTATAGCTTATAAATTAGGTTTAATAAGTAAAAAAAAATGATATTATTTTAAAAAAAAAATGAATTATATAAAAAATAATTATTTTTTTTTTAAAAAAAAATATATATCTATTAAATATTTATCTAAAAATATTCAATTAAAATTAAAAAAAAAAAAAATAAAAAAAATTAATTTAAGTAATTTAATTATTAAAAATTATATTAAATATAAAAAAATTAAAAAAATATTTAAAAAATATAACAAAAATATTAATCTTAAATATATTAAAGAAACTAAAATTATTTTAAAATACCAAGGATATATTAAAAAACAAAAAATAGAATTATTTAAATTTGATAAATACAAAAATATTTATTTGTTTAACTTTAAAAATTGAGAAAAAATTCCTGGATTATCTAATGAGGTAATAGAAAAACTAAATAAATATAAACCAAAATATTTAAATCAAGCTTATGAAATTTCTGGTATTACACCTACTTCTATTATAAATATAATAATATATCTAAAAAAAAAAAAAATAATATAAAATTTAAATTTAATAATATATAAAATTGTATTTTAAGTAAAAAAAATATATTATATTAATAATCATATTCAAAATATTATTTTTTTTTTAAAAAAAGATACTATAATAATTTAAAAAATTTTTTTATGATAAAAAATATCGTTTGAAATTTTCAATTACCTTCTACTTATATTAAACATCACCTAACTCATTTAAAATTTAATTTAATAAAATTAAGTTTTTTAAATAAATTAGATTATTATAAATATTCTTTTTGAAATTTAAATGTAGATTCTTTATTAATATCATTTTTTTTAGGTTTAATATTTTTACTATTTGTAAAATATACTATTAATTCAATTAAATATAATAAATCATTTAATAAAATACAAACTATAGTAGATATATTAATATTATTTGTTTATAAAAATATGATAAATATATGTGGAAAAAAAAACAAATACATTTTTTCTTTAACATTTACAGTATTTACATGAATTTTATTAATGAATTTATTTGGTTTATTACCAGCTGATTTACTTCAATATATATTTAATTTAAATTATTTTTCTTTTACACCTACTACAGATTTAAATATTACTTTATCTATGTCTTTGAGTGTATTTTTACTAATTATATTATATAAACTTTATAATTATAATATAAATAATTTAATTAAAGAAATTATATATTATCCTTTTAATTGTAATATTTGTATACCATTAAATATTATTTTAGAAATAATAAATTTTTTTTCTAAAATATTATCTTTATCATTAAGATTATTTGGAAATATATATTCAGGAGAAATAATTTTTTTATTAGTTTATTACATTATACCTTGATGATTACAATTTTTTTTTATAATACCTTTAGCTTTATTACATATACTAATTTCTTTTTTACAATCTTTTATATTTATGATACTTACATTAATATATATATCATAACTTTTTTAGGAGATCAAATATATGCAAAATAGCATTTTATATATATCTGCTGCATTAATGATGGGTTTAGCTTCTATAGGAGCATGTATAGGAATAGGTATTTTAGGTGGAAATTTTATAAACAGTGTGTCTAGACAACCTAGTTTAGTATCATTATTACGTAATCAATTTTTTATTGTTATAGGATTAATAGATGCTATTCCTATGATTATTATAGGATTAAGTTTATATATTATATTTTCTATAATTAAATAAAATTAAATTATAAAGAAAAATATAACATGGAAATTAATATAACTGTTTTAATACAAATGATAATATTTTTTTTATATATTATTTTTTGTATTAAATTTATTTGACCTTATATAAATAAGGTAATTGAAAAAAGACAAAAAAAAATATATTTAGAAAATTTTAAAATTAAAAAAACGAAAAATAAACTTATTTATTTAAAAGAAAAAATTAAAAAAAGTATATCAAACCAAAAAAAAAAATCTTTTAAAATTATTTTGAAAGCTAAAAATGATGGTATTAATTTATTTAAAAAATATGAAAAAAAAGCTATTCAAAGATATAAAATTTTATTATATGAAGTTAAACAAAAAATTTTTCTTAAAAAAAAAAAAATATATAAAAAATTTTATAAAAATATTTCTGTTATTATAAATAAAATATTAATAAATATAACTTTAAAAATTTTTAACGATAAAAAAAAAGATAATAAATTTATTAATAAAATATTAAATAAATTTAAAATTTAAATTTACATTGATGTATATGTTAAATATATATGATATTTCTTATTTTTATTCTTTAGCGATATTTAAATATATTACTAGTAATAATATAAAATTTTATAAATGAAATATTTTTTTAAAATTACTTTACTTAATATCTAAAAAAGATTTTTTTTATTTTTTTTATAAGATAGATAAAAAAAAATGTTTAAATGAAATTTATAATATTATTAATAAAAATTTTTCTTTAAGTAAAGATATGAAAAATTTTATTAAAATTATTTTTGAAGATAATATGTTTTTTAAAATTAAAAATATATATTTTAATTTAAATAAAATATATAAAATAAATAAAAAAATATTAAATGTAATTGTTTATACAAAAAATAATTATTTAAATAATTCAAATATAAAAAAAATTAAAAATATTATTAGATATTATATTAAAAATAAAAGAATTTTCTTTTTATTTAAAAAAAATAAAAAACTTATTGCAGGTTTTAAAATTTATATAAATGATTTAATTTTTGATGGAAGTTTATTGAATATAATTAAAAAAAATTTTTCTTTTTATAAATTTTTAAATTTTTAAGAGTAAAAAAATTATGCAAAATTTTTTTGGAATTAGTAAATTAATCAAAGAAAGAATAAGTAATATAGATACTAAAATAAGTAAATATTATGAAGGAATAATAATATCTATTATAGATGGAATAATAAAAATAGTAGGTCTTTCTAAAGTATTAATTAATGAATTAGTAGAATTTCCTGATGATATTGGTTATGCATTAATATTTGATTTAGATAAATATGTAGCAAATGCTATATCTTTAACTACTTGTTTACATTTAAGTATAGGAATGAAAGTAAGAAGTACCGGTAAAAAATTAAGTGTTCCAGTAGGTAAAAAATTATTAGGTAGAATAGTAAATTCTTTAGGAGAACCTATTGATGGTAAAGGAAAAATAAAATGTAAAGATTATTATCCTATAGAATATAATTCTCCTTCTATAATACATAGACGTTCAATTAATAGACCTTTATGTACTGGATATAAAGCAATAGATAGTATGATACCAATTGGTTTAGGACAAAGAGAATTAATTATAGGTGATAGAAAAACTGGTAAAACCAGTTTAGTTATAGATATAATTATAAATCAATGTAAATTAAATGTAAAATGTATATATGTTTCTATAGGACAAAAATTATCTTCAATTTTTAATATAGTTAAAAAATTAGAATATTATAAAGCTATGAATTATACTACTTTAGTGGTAGCTAATGCTTCTGATAATGCTGTTATGCAATATATTAGTCCTTATTCTGGTTGTTCTATAGCGGAATATTTTAGAAATAATGGTGAAGATGTTCTTATAATATATGATGATTTAACTAAACATGCTATATCTTATAGACAAATATCTTTATTATTACATCGTACTCCAGGTAGAGAAGCATATCCTGGAGATATATTTTATTTACATTCTAGATTATTAGAAAGATCAGCATATGTAAATTATAATTTTATCAAAAAATATAATCATAATTATTCTAATAAAAATATATGTGGTTCATTAACTGCATTACCTATAGTAGAAACATATGAAGGTGATATTTCATCTTTTATTCCTACTAATATTATTTCTATAACTGATGGACAGATATTTTTAGAATCAAATTTATTTAATTCAGGTATTAAACCAGCTATAAATCCAGGTATTTCAGTATCTAGAGTTGGATCAGCAGCACAAACTAAAATTATGAAATATTTATGTAGTTCATTAAGAACTTCTTTATCTCAATATTATGAATTACTTAATTTTTCACAATTTTCTTTTGATATAGATGATAAAACTAATCAACAATTAATTAGGGGTAGTAAAATAGTTGAAATACTTAAACAAAAACAATATAAACCTTTATCTTTATTTAAACAAATATTAATATTTTTTTCTTTAAAATTTAATTATTTAGATGATATTGATGTTAATAAAATATTATTTTTTGAAAAAAAATTATATTTATATGTAAAAAAAAAATATTCTAATTTTGAAAATAAAATTAATTTATATAAAACTTTAGATAAAAAATTGATATATAAACTTAAAAATTTAATTTTATGTTTTAAAAAAAAATATTTTTATAAGGAGAAAAATTTTGATAAATAAAAAAGATTTAAAAAATAAAAAAAATAGTATTAAATATATATATAAGATTACTAAGTCTATGGAAATTATATCTATATTAAAATGTAAATTTTTTAGTAATAAAATTATTAATAACAATAAATATTTGAATTTAATTTATAAATTGATAAATAATATTAGTTATTTAAATCATAATTTGATTAATAAAAGAAAACATATAAAAAATATTTTATATATTGTAATATCTACAAATCAAGGTTTATGTAGTAATATAAATTTAAATTTATATAAAGAAATAATTTTGAATATAAAAAAAAATTTTTTTTTTCAAAAAAAAATTTATTTTTTTTTATTAGGTAAAAAAAATTTTTTATTAGTAAAAAAATTAAAACAATTAGGTATAAAATTTAAAATTTTATGAAAAAAAATTTTTTTATACAATATATCTAACTATAATACTAAAAATTTAACTACTAAAATAATAAATTTTTACTTAAAAGATAATAATACTATAATATTTATAGCAAATAATAAATTTATTCAAAATAAATATATAATTAAAATAAAACAATTATTACCTATTATTTTAAAAAAAAAAGAACAAAAAATTAATTATTTATATGAAAATAATAAAAATAAATTTATTAATAATTTATTATTTACTTATGTGAATTCTAAAATAAATAACTGTTTATTAAATAATATAATTTCTGAATATTTTTCTAGAATTTTAGTAATGAGAAATGCTTCTTTAAATTCAGAAAATTTATTTAAAAAATTAGATTTAATGTATAATAAAATACGTCAATTTAATATTACAAAAGAAATTACAGAATTAATTTCTAGTTTTTAATATTTATTAAAATAATAAAAATTTATAATTTAATAATAAAATATTATATGTGTAATCAAGGTAAAATAATTAGAATATTAGGTGTTATAGTAGATGTTGAATTTAATAAACATACTCCTAAATTATTTAATGTATTACATGTAATTAAAAAAAATAAAATAATTTTGGTTTTAGAAGTTCAACAACAATTAGATCAAGGAATAGTTAAAACAATAGCTATGGGATCAACTGATAAATTATATAGAGGTATAAAAGTTATAGATACATTCAAGAAAATATCTGTACCTGTAGGGAAAAATCTTTTAGGTAGAATTATTAATGTTTTAGGTAAACCTTTAGATGGTAAAAAAGATATTATTTCTGAAGAATATAGATCTATATATCATAAATCTCCTAAATATATTAATTTATCACCTTCTCAAGAAATATTAGAAACAGGAATTAAAGTTATAGATTTAATGTGTCCTTTTATTAAAGGTGGTAAAATAGGTCTTTTTGGTGGGGCAGGAGTAGGTAAAACAGTTAATATGATGGAATTAATTAGAAATGTAGCTATTAAACATTCTGGATATTCTGTTTTTACTGGTGTAGGAGAAAGAATTAGAGAAGGATATGATTTTTATAATGAAATGTATACTTCTAAAGTGATAGATAAAGTTTCTTTAGTTTATGGACAAATGAATGAAACTCCTGGTAATAGATTTAAAGTTGCTTTTACTGGTTTAACTATTGCAGAAAAATTTCGTGATGATGGTCATGATGTTTTATTTTTTATAGATAATATATATAGATATATTTTAGCTGGAACAGAAATATCTTCTTTATTAGGACGTATACCATCTTCTGTGGGTTATCAACCTACTTTATTTGAAGAAATGGGTATACTTCAAGAAAGAATTTGTTCAACTAAACATGGTTCTATAACTTCTGTACAAGCTGTATATGTACCAGCAGATGATTTTAGTGATCCTTCTTCTATTGCAACTTTTTCACATCTTGATGCTATTATTGTGTTAGATCGTCAAATAGCAGCTTCTGGAATATATCCAGCTATTGATCCTTTATCATCTAGTAGTGATCAATTAAATCCTGATATTGTTGGTTTAGAACATTATAATGTTGCACAAAATGTAAAAAAAATATTACAAAAATATAAGGAATTAAAAGATATTATATCTATATTAGGTATAGATGAATTATCTGAAGAAGATAAATTAATAGTTTCTAGAGCTAGAAAAATTCAAAAATTTTTATCTCAACCTTTTTATGTTAGTGAAATATTTACTAATATACCTGGTAAATATGTATCTATTAAAAAAAATATTAAAGGATTTAAAGATATAATACAAGGTAAATATGATCATATACATGAAAATTATTTCTATATGATAGGTGGAATAGAAGATATAAATAAATAATAAATAATTTAATTTAAAATATGAATTTTAATTTTTTAATTTTATCACCCAAAAAAATATATTTTGATAATTTTGTACATCATATAAAATTATATTATTCTAATAATAATGAATTAGAAATTTACTCTTTACATACTCCTATATTATTTTTTTCAAAAAATATTTTTATTAAAATATATACTGATAAATATAAATATTTTTATATTCGTAATGGTTTTGTAGAATTTAAATTTAATAAATTAACTTTATTAATAAATAAATGTATAGAATTTAATTCTTGAAATAAAAAAAAAATATTATTTAAAAAAAAAAAAATATTAAAAAAAATTAAAAAAATTAACGATAATATAAATAAATTTTTAAAACTAAATTTAAAATTAAAAAATTATAATAATTTTTTATATTTCTACAAAAAAAATAAAAATATGTTAAAATAATTTATTTATTATTATATAATAGTATTTTATAGGGGTTATAGCTCAATTGGTAGAGCATCTGTTTTGCAAGCAGAAGGTAAGCGGTTCAAATCCGCTTAACTCCATAGCCGGTTTAGCTCAGAAGGTAGAGCAACTGACTTGTAATCAGTAGGTCACCAGTTCGATTCCGGTAACCGGCATATATTATTAAATTTAGTAAAGGTGGGATTCCTGAGTGGTTAAAAGGGACAGACTGTAAATTTGTTGTCATAGACTTCGAAGGTTCGAATCCTTCTCCCACCAATAATGAAAATATAGATAAATAAATTTGCGAGTATTTTATAATGGTTATTATTTTAGCTTTCCAAGTTAAAGATACGGGTTCGAATCCCGTTACTCGCTTATTATTTAAAAACATATAATATTAATTTTATTAATAATTTTTTTTTCTATGTTTTTATTTTTTAAATTATTTATATTAATATTTTTTTTTTGTACGAAATATATATTTGTAATATTTACAAAACTAAATAAATATTTATTTTTTAAAAAGATATTTTTATAATTTAAATTTAAATTTAAAATTATTAAATAGTTAATTTTTTTTTTTCTTCATTTATTGATTTTTCTTATAAAAATTAAAATTTTTTGTATTTTAATAAAAATTTTATTATATTTTAAAATATTAGGATAATTTTTAGGTTTAGATATTTTATTTTCTAATATAGATTTTTTATTTATATTTATTTTTTTTCATAAATATTCTGTAATAAAAGGTGTAATAGGATGAGCAATTTTTAGTATAGTTTTTAAAAGATATAATAATATTGATGTATTATTTGAAGTAATTTTTTTTTTTTTAATTAGTATTTTATTTGTTTCTATATATCAATCACAGAATTTATTTTTAATAAATTGAAACATTATTTGACTTAATAAATTAAATTTAAATTTTTTAATATTTAATTTAAATTTAATTATTAAATCATTAGTTTGATGTAATATTCAATATTCTATTAAATTAAATTTATTTGGATTAATTTTATTTTTAAATAATTTAAAATTAAAATTTTTAAATATATATCTATATAAATTTCATATTTTATTACAGTAGTTATAACCATGTATTAATTTTTTTGTATCAAAATTAATTTTTAAGTTTGAAGTAGATATTGAACATAACATATATCTTAAAACATCAATACCATATTTTTTTATTCCATGGGGAAATTTTTTTTTTGTATTATAAATAATATTTTTAGTTATATTTTTTTTTATTATATTTTTAGTTCTTTTTTTTATTAATTTATTTAATTTAATACCTTTAATAATATCTATTGGGTCAATTACATTACCTACAGATTTGGACATTTTTTTTCCATTTTCATCTCTTATTAAACCAGTTAAAAATACTTTTTTAAAAGGTATATTTAAATAATGAAATTTTTTTGATAAATATGATGTTATCATTATCATTCTAGAAATTCAGAAGAATATAATGTCAAAACCACTAATTATTAAATTTATAGGATAAAATATTTTTAGTAATTTTTTTTTTGTTGGTCATCCTAATGATGTAAAAGTTCATAAAGAAGATGAGAATCATGTATCTAATACATTTTTATCTTGTTTAATTTTAGTTTTTAATTTAAATTTTGATAAAATATTTTTTTTATTTTTTCCTATATATATATTTTTTTTTTTGTCATACCAAATAGGTATTCTATGTCCTCAATATATTTGTCTTGATATACATCAATCTTTTATATTGTACATTCATCTAAAAAATATTTTTTTATATTTTGAAGGTATAAAAATAATTTTTTTATTTTTTATTAAATTTATTGCTTTTTTAGCTAAAGGAGTTGTTTTTAAATATCATTGGTTTGTAATAAGTATTATAGGTATTGAGTTGGTTTTATTACTTATATATATATTGATTTTTTTTTTTTTTATTTTAGAAATAATATTTTTTTTTTTTAAAAAAAATATTATTTTTTTTTTAACAAAACTAAATCTAAATTTTTTTAATTTTAATATTTTAGAAATATTAATTTTAATATTTTTTTTTTTAAAATTGTAATTTAAAATATTTATTTTTTTTTTAAAATTTCCGTTTTTTTTAAAAATATTTATTATATTTAAGTGAAATTTTTTACATAAAATTAGATGATCTATTTTATGTCCAGGAATAATTTTTTTATATTTTTTTTTTTTTTTAAAAATTATATTTTTATCGTAAATTATTTTTATTAAATAGTTAGTTAATGGGTTAATAATTTTTTTTCCAATTAATTTATTATTTTTATTTTTTACAGCTAATGCTGTCATTCCTAAAATTATTTCTGGTTTTGTAGTTGATATTATTATTTTTTTTTTACTTTTAAATATTTTAAATATTATATAATATTTTTTTTTTTTTTTTTTAATTTTATTTATTTCTAAATCTGATAGTACAGATTTTATTTTTTTATCTCAATAAACAGCTCTTTTTTTTTTGTATATTAATTTTTTTTTATATAAATATATAAATACTTTTTGTACAGATTTAGTAAAATTTTTATCTAATGAAAAACATTTTTTTGATCAATCAATAGAACTACCTAATAATTTAGTTTGTTGATAAATTTTTTTTTCGTATTTTTTTTTTCATTTTCATATTTCTTTAATTATTTTTTTTGAAGATATTTTTTTTTTGTTACCTATTTTTTTTTTAATATAATTTTCTACTATTATTTGTGTAGATATACCAGCATGATCTGTTCCCATTAATCATAATGTATTATAACCAGACATTTTTTTATATCTTATTATAATATCCATAATTATTTGTTGTAATGCATGTCCTATATGTAAACATCCTGTTATATTAGGAGGAGGCATTATAATAGAAAAATTTTTTTTATTATTTAAATTTATATTTGGTTTAAATAATTTTTTTTTTTTTCAATATAAATATATATTTTTTTCTTGTTTATTTAAATTAAATTTTTTTTTCATATTTTTTTTTTATATAATCAGTTAAAAATTGAATAATTATATTTATAGGTTGTCCTGTAGATCCGTAAGAATTATATGCTGTTCCAGCAATATCAATATGTGCTCATTTATATTTTTTAGTAAAGTAAGATAAAAAACATGCTGCTATAATTGTTCCTCCATATGGGTAATTTGTGCAATTTTTTATATCTGCTATATTAGATTTTAAATATTTATTATATTTTTTAAATAAAGGAAGTTCATGAATATATTCTCCAGATCTAATAGAAGATTTTAATAAATTATTGGATAATTTTTTGTTATTTGATAACATTCCATTAATTTTTTTACCTAATGCAATTACACATGATCCTGTTAAAGTAGCTATATCTATAACAAATTTAGGATTAAATTTTTTTATATATGTTAATGTATCACATAGTAATAATCTACCTTCTGCATCTGTATTAATTATTTCTATTGTTTTTTTAGATAAAGTTGTTATTATATCTCCTGGTTTAGAAGAATTTCCGTTAATTGAATTTTCTGCACATGTTAATATTCCTATAATATTTATTTTAAGTTTTAATTTTGATATTATATAAATTATTCCATATATAGATGCTGCACCTGACATATCATATTTCATATTATGCATATTTATAGATGGTTTTATAGATATTCCTCCAGTATCAAATGTTATACCTTTTCCAATTAATATTATAGGTTTAGACATATTTTTATTATTATTATATTTTAATATAACCATAATTGGTTCATTATAAGAACCTTTATTTACAGATAGATATGCATTCATACCTAGAAAAGACATTTTTTTTTTATTTAAATAAGAAATTTTTACATTTGAATTTTTAAATCTATTTTTTATTTCTTTATATATATATAAAGAATTACATATATTTGGTGGAGTATTACATAAATCTTTACAAATTTTTATTCCTTTAAATATAATTAAAGATTTTTTAATGTATTTTTTAATTATATAATATTCTTCTTTTTTGTTTGGTAAAAAATTTATTTTTATATTTTTATATTTATTAATATATTTATTTTTAAATTTGTTGAAAAAATATTTTTTTTTTTCGAAAATTTTTATTATATTAAATATTTTTCAATATATTTTTTTTTTTGTATAAATATTATTTAGGGAATACATTATATTTTGATAATTTAATTTTTTAATAATATTAAATGAATTTTTTATAATTTTTTTGAATTTATTTTCATTAATTTTTTTTTTTTCTCCGCAACCTATTAAAATATAATCTTCTTTTTTTTTAGTGTTTATATCTTTTATAATTAGTGATGTATTAATTTTTCCATTAAAATTATATTTTTTAATTTCATTTAAAATTAAATTATATTTAGGAATGTTTTTTTTAATTTTATTATTTTTATATATACCTATTACTATACATTCATTATTTTTATAGTAATTTATAATATTTTTTTGTATTTTATATTTCATATATTTATTAAAAATATTTTTAAATTATAATTTATTAATTATAATATATTTTTTTTTATTAATTATTTATTTAAGAGTATGAATATAAAAAATATTTTTTTTATTGGTAGTAATATTATTTATTTAAATGAACCATATAAAATAGAGTTTATTGATTTTATTAAACCTGGTAAAGGACATAAATTTATACGTACTAAAATGAGGAATTGAATTACAAATAAATTAATTATTAAAACATTTAAATTTATTAATTATATTAAAAAAGCTGATATATATATAGATGATTTTTTTTATATATATAATTTTAAAAATAATTGATATTTTTTAAATAAATATAATTGTATTGAAATTTTTTTACATAAGAAAATAATTGAAAAATATATTTTTTTAATATACAAAAATAATTTTTATAAAATTGTATTTTGAAATAAAAAACCTATAAGAATTTTAATACCTAAATATATTATTTTAAAAGTTATAGATATGGAAAATTTAAAAATTAATTCTTCTGTTTCTAATTTTAAATATGTAAAATTAATTACTGGTAAAAAAATTAAAGTTCCTAATTTTATAAATATTGGAGATTATATAAAAATAAATACTAAATATTTTACTTATAAATCTCGTATATAATTTTTTTTTAAAAAAAAATATATTATTGTATATATTAATATAAATATTGTAAAATTTTTATTTTTTTATTAAAATATATTTTTTTATAGTATATTATTTAATAATATTTAAATATATTAATAGAATTTATTTTTAAAATGTTTTATTTTTAAAATAAATATATTAAAAATATAAATTTTCGGAGTTTTTATGTTAAAAAATAAGAAAATTTTAATTGTTGATGATGATATAGAATTAATATCTATTTTAAAAAATTATTTAAATAAATATAATTTTGATGTTAAAAATGTTGTTAATTCTATACAAATGCAAAGATTATTAATTAGAGAAATATTTGATCTTATTATTTTAGATTTAGTATTACCAGGAGAAGATGGATTAAGTGTTTGTAAAAAATTAAGAGGTGAAAAAAATTATATTCCTATAATTATGGTAACAGCTAAAAATGATGATATAGATTGTGTTATTGGTTTAGAAATTGGTGCTGATGATTATATTTCTAAACCTTTTAATCCTAGAGAATTATTAGCTCGTATAAGATCTTTATTAAGACGTCAATATTATGAAACATCTGGTATATCTTTGTTTAAAGAAAATATTATAGTAAAATTTGGTGATTGTGAATTAAATTTAATTACTAGAGAAATGTTTAAGAATAATAAAAAGATTTTTTTGACAAGTAGTGAATTTTCTATATTAAAAGTATTAATTAATAATGCTAAAAAACCTTTATCTAGAGAAAAATTAATGTTTTTAGCTAGAGGTAAAGAATATAATGCTATAGAAAGATCTATAGATGTACAAATATCTAGATTACGTCGTTTAATTGAAAATAATTCTGTTAAACCTAGATATATACAAACTGTATGAGGATTAGGATATGTTTTTGTACCAGATAGTAATAGTTTACAATAACTTTTTTTTAGTTTTAAAATTTAAATATTTTTAAGAAAAATATTTTTTATTAAAATATTTTTCCTAATTTTTTTTGTTTTTTTTAACAGGGGTAGAAGGATTTGAACCTTAACCTATGATTTTGGAGACCATTATTCTACCGGATTAAACTATACCCCTATAAATTTAGGTCTAAGCGGATTTGAACCACTGACCTCACCCTTATCAGGGGTGTGCTCTTCCATCTGAGCTATAGACCTGTATATCTATATCTTTACAAGAAAGTATAACAAATTTAAAATTTAAAGTCACTAATAATATTTATATTATTATGTTTTATTTTGTTTTTTTTATATAATATAAATAAGTTTAATATTTTAAGATTTAATTGTGAATAGTATGAATATATTTAAAAATATAATTGATGGTAAATTAAAAACTAAAATTATTTATAAAGATAAAGATGTAACTGTTTTTAATGATTTAAATCCTAGAGCTTTAGTACATATTATAATAATTCCTAATATTTATATAAAAAATATGAATTGAATAAATAAAAATCATATTTTTATTTTAGGTAAAATGTTATTTATTGCTTCTAAAATAGCTAAAAAAAAAAAAATTCATAAAAATGGTTACAGAATAGTAATAAATTGTAATAAATATGCTGGTCAAGAAATATTTTATTTACATATGCATTTGTTGGGAGGTAATTATTTAGGAAATATGGTTAATTAAAATAAATTTATTAATTTTATTTAAAAAAAATGAAGACAAAAAAATTTTCGTTATTTACTTCTAGAAATATAACATTAAATAATAAAGAAAATTTAGTTTATAATTTAATGGTTAAAGGGGGAATAATACGTAGATTGTATTCTGGTGTATATATTTGATTACCTAATGGTATTAAAGTAATAAATAATATTATTAATTTAATTAAAAAATATTTTAATAAAATTAATTCTATGGAAATAAATATACCTATTATTCAACCTTCTTATATATGAGAAAAAAGTGGTAGATTATTAGAATATGGTAAAGAATTATTTAAATTTTATGATAGAAATAATAAATTATTTGTTATTTCTCCAACTCATGAAGAAGTTATAACACAACTTATTTGTGATGAAAAAAATAATTTAAGTTTTTTTCCTAAAATTTTTTATCAAATTCAAAAAAAATTTAGAGATGAAATTAGACCTAAATTAGGTATTATTAGATCTAGAGAATTTTTTATGAAAGATGCATATTCTTTTCATACTTCTTTAAAATGTTTAGATAAAATATATTTTAAAATTTATGAAATATATAAAAATTTTTTTCAAAAAATAGGTTTAAATTTTTTTTGTAAAAAAGCTAATTGTGGTAATATTAAAGGTTTTTTATCTCATGAATTTCATGTATTTTCTAATTATGGAGAAGATAATATTTTTATTAATAATAATAAAAAATATTTTAGTTATTCATATTATTATAAAAATTATAATAATTTGAAAAATTTTAAATGTAAAAATATTAAAAAATTACAATTATATAATATTAAAAAATTAAATAAAATAAATAAATTAAAAAAATTTTTAAAATTTAATAAGTATATTAAAACTAATTTAATAGAATGTATAGATAGTAAAAAAAAATTTTTTTTGTTAATTTTAATTCCTTTAAATAAAAAATTAGATATTAATAAATTATATAAAATATATTCTTTTTCTTATAAAATAATTATTTGAAGTAAAAAAAAAATTTTTCGTAAATTTGGTTTAAAATCTATATTTTTAGGACCTTTTTTAAAATATAGAATTATTTCTGATTATTCTTTAATTAATTTAAATAATTTTATTGTAGGATCTAATAAAAAAAATTATTTTTATATTAATGTTAATTGATTTATAAATATAAAAGTAAGTGGTTTTTATGATATATGTAAAAATTGTTTTTATTTTTTAAATAATATTAATAAAAATACTAAAAATAATTTTTTAAAATTAAAAACTACTGAGATAGCTCATATATTTAAATTAGGTAATTATTATTCTTCTATTTTTAGTAAAAATTATAATTTAAGTAAAAAAATTTTTATGGGTTGTTACGGTATAGGTATTACAAGAATAATATCTTGTATAGTTGAAGAATATAATGATAATAATGGTATTATTTGACCTTTATCAATATCTAATTTTAAATTAGGTATTTTACCTATTGGAATGTATAAATTTAATTTAGTTTACAATACTACTATGAAAATTTACAATTTTTTAATTCAAAATAATATTGATGTTTTATTAGATAATAGAGAATTATATATTGGAGAAATGTTTACTGATTTAAATTTAATAGGTATACCTAATTTACTTATATTAAGTAATAAAATTTTAAATTTGGGTTTAGTAGAATTTCAAGATAGATTAAATAAATTTAAAAAATTTATTTATATTAAAGATATATTTAATTATTTATTAAATAAATATAAATAATTATTTTTATTTTTTAATTCATTCTATTATTCATGCTTTTTTTTTTTTTGTTTTACCGTATTTGGTAATAAAAATATTTGGACATAATATTGGTTTTTTATTGTAAAAAATTATAGGTATATATTTTCTTTCTCATGGAAGAATTTTATTTTCTTGTCATATTTTTTTAATTTTTTTTTTTTTTTTTTTAATTTTTATTTTTTTTTTAATATTAAATTTTATGTAAATAAGTTCATTTTTTTTAGGTTTTCTAATTATTTTTTTTTTATCTTTGATATTTTTTTTTATTTGTAAATATCCATTTTTATTAGGTAAATAAAATTTTTTTTTAGTGTTTTTTCATAAAAATGTATTTTGAGTAATATTTTTATATTTTTTAGTTAAATATAAAATATTTTTATATTTATTAATTAAAAATTTTTTTAATAAAATTTGAAAATAATTTTTTTTTTTTAATTTAAATATTTTTTTTCATATATAATTAATTAATTTATAAGAAATCATTTTTTGATTATTTAAATAAATTCATTTTCTGATAATAAAAAATATTTCATTTTTTTTTAGTTTTCACAAATATTTTAATTTTAAAGTATTTTTATATATAATTTTTTTAATTTTTTTTTTTAATAAATTATTTAATAATTTTTCTTGTTCAGAACATATTTTTGAACTTCTATATACTGAAGATAAAAAAAAAGGTCATTTTTTAATTAATTTTTTAATAATTAATAATCTAAAAAAAATTCTATCTAAATTAATATTTTTATTATTATTATCATTAATTCATATTATTTTTTTTTTATAAGCATAATTTTCTATTTTTTTTCTACTAATTTTTAATAATGGTCTATAAATAATAATTTTTTTATATTTTTTTTTTTTTTTTATACCTGATAAACCTTTAGGTCCACTACCTCTTTTTAAAGCTAAAAAAAAACTTTCACATTGATCATTTTTATTATGTGCTGTTAATAGTATTTCTTTATTTGAAATATTATTTTTATATATTGTATATCTTATTTTTCTTAATGAACATTCTAAATTTTTTTTTGGTGGAATATTTATTTTTTTTATTATAAGTTTTATATTTCATTTTTTACATATATTTTTACAATGATATGATCATTTTTTTGATAATATATTTATATTATGATTTACATGTATAGCACGTATGTAAATTTTATTTTTAAGTGATTGTTTATATAATTCATGTAATAAAACAGTAGAATCTATACCACCGCTAAATCCAACTAAAAAATGTTTATATTTTTTTATTAGAGTTTTTATTTTTTTTTTTATAGACATAAAAAAATTAATGTTATATTTTATTTAATACCAGTATGTCCAAAACCTGAAGTATTTCTTTTAGTTTTATTGTTAAAATTTTTTACTATATTAAAATTAATTTTTAATATTGGTATAAATATTATTTGAGCTATTCTATCTTTATTTTTAATTTTGAATGGTTTATTACTTTGATTGTATAATATTATTTTTAATTCTCCTTGATAATCAGAATCTATTATACCAATAGTATTACCTAGTATAATTTTTTTTTTATAACTTAATCCTGATCTAGGAAATATTAAACCAGTAATATTTTTTTTTTCTATATATATTTTAATACCTGTTGTTATTAATTTATTTTTATAAGGATATAAAATAATTTTTTTTTTTAAATATGCTCTTATATCTAATCCACATGAACCTTTAGTTAAATATTTAGGTATTATTGCATCTTTATAAATTTTTAATATTTTAATTTTTTTCATTGTTTTTAATATTAAATTATATTACTATAACATATAGTAGGTTTTTTTATGGGTCGTTAGCTCAGAGGTAGAGCAGTTGACTTTTAATCAATTGGTCACAGGTTCGAATCCTGTACGACCCAAGTTTAAATATACAAAAAATCAATATGTAATATTTTGTTTTTAAATGGATGTTTTTGTATTTCTTGTATTTTACAATTTATATTTTTTTTTTTAGTTTTTAATTTAAAATTAATTTTTTTTATATTATATATAAGTTGATTTTTTTTAATTATATTATATATATAGTCGTGTTTTATAAATATCATAATATTTTTTTTTTTCTTTCCATATATTATTGCTGGTATTAGATTTTTTTTTCTTATTTTTTTACTATATTTTGATCCTGATATTTTTCTATATTTAACTAAAATTGATATTTTTTTCATATTTTTATATTTTAAATTAATTTATTTTTATTATACTAATATATAATGTATATATGAATATTAATTTAAAAATTAAAGAAAAAAAAATTGGATTTTATATTAATATATATAAATTAAAAAAAATATTTTTTATAATAAAATATTTAGGAATAAATGTTTTTTCTTTTTTTATTTATCCTTATTGATTATTTAATAAAAATTATTTTTTAAAAATAAAAATACAAAATATTTTTTTTTTTTAAAAAAAAAAAAAATATTTAATAATTATTTTTTTGCTCACAGTAGTTTTTTAATTAATTTAGGTCATTATATTAAAAAAAAATTATATTGGTATAGATCATTATTTATTAAAGAAATTAATTATTGTAATTTATTAAATATAAAATATATTATATTTCATCCTGGTTATCATTTAAATATGATAACAAAATTAAAATGTTTAAATTTAATAATTAATTCTATAAATTATATTATTAGTAATACAAAAAATGTTATATTATTAATTGAAAATGTAGTTAATAAAGGTACCTCTGTAGGTTATTCTTTAGAACAAATTAATTATATTATTTTAAATGTTAAAAATAAATCACGTATAGGTATATGTATAGATATATGTCACGCATTTTCTTCAGGATATGATTTGAGAAATTTTTTTTTATGTCAATCTTTTTTTTTGTATTTTCATAAAATTATAGGTTTAAATTATTTAAAAGTAATTCATTTAAATGGAAGTAAATATAATTTTTTTAGTAAAAAAGATAGACACGATTCTTTAAAAGAAAGTTATATTGGTAAAAATATTTTTTATTGAATTATGAAAAATAAAATATTTAATAATATACCTTTAATTATAGAATCTAAAAATAATTTATTATGAATAGATGAAATTAAATGATTATATTCTTTATAATTATTCTATAGTAACTATAGTTATAACATATTTTTTTTCATCTGTTATACTTATATTAATTTTTTTGCCATTTTTTTTTTTAAAAATTTTATTTGCATTTTTAAATAAATATATTTTTGGTTTACCATATTTATTATATGTAAGTTCAAAATTATTAAAATATATTTTTTTTTGTATTCCTATACCTAAAGCTTTAGATGTAGCTTCTTTAGCAGAAAAACTTCTAGCTAAAAATGATATTCTATTTTTTTCTTTTTGATATTTTTTAAATTCTAATTTAGTTAAAATTCTTTTTGATATTTTTTTAATAAATATATTAGACATTTTTTTAAATCTATATATATCTAAAATATCTATACCTAAACCTAATATACTCATGTTAGTTTCTTAATTTTGGTTTTTTAAATTGTTTTTTAATAGAATTAGATAAATTATCTAATGATGTTTTTTCTAAATATTTAATTTTATTAACTCATGATAATTGAGCTTCAGATAAATAAATATGTATGGGATATCCATTGTCATCTTCCATAATTACGTGATATCACGGTAATTTTTTAAAAGTATTATTTATTGATAATTCTTCTAAATTTGATTCTGTAATTGAATATTCATAATCAATATCTATTATAACTCCTAAAAAACCAAATAATTTATGTCTTACTTTTTGACCAATATTAAATTTACTAAATATAATCATAATTTAAATTTTTTTATATTAATTATTTTTTTATAATCATTTTTTAATTTTAAAGTAAAAATATGAAATTAAACTTAATGTAAACATTCCTATTATAGTAATAGGATAACCATATTTTCAATGTAATTCTGGTATATATTTAAAATTCATTCCATATGATGAAGCTAATAAAGTTGGAGGTAAAAATATTACTGATATTAATGAAAAAATTTTTATAATTCTATTTTGTTCTATATTTAAAAATTCTATTGATGATTGTATTAAAAAATTTATTTTTTGGAATATAGATTCATTATGTGGTAATAATGATTCTATATCTCTAATTATTTCTCTAGCTTGTTCTATTTGTAATAATTTTAATACTTCTTTTCTAATTAAAAAATTTAATGCTCTTTTGGTGTCTGTTAAACATATTCTTATTTTAGATGTGGTATCTTCTCTAACAGATAATTCAGATATAGAACGATTAAATTCTTGGTTATTTTGATCTCTTAATATTACTTGTGTTAAGTTTTCTAAATCTTTATATATATTTTCTATTTCATTAGCTAATTGTTCTATTTTAATTTCAAATAAATTTAATAATAATTCATATGGATTACAATGAATTAATACTTGATTTTTAGTTTTAATTCTATAAAAACGAAATGCTGGTAATTCTTTTTCTCTTAAAGAATAAAGTTTGTTATTTTTAATCGTAAATGCTACTGCTAAATTACTAATTCTATTATTGGAATCTTTATAAAAAAAAAAAGAATGAACATGTAATCCGTCTTTATCAGTAAAAAATCTAGCTGATGCTTCAATATTAAATAATTTTGGTTTTTGTATTATTCTTTGTCCTAAAATATTTAAAACATATTTTCTTTCTTCTATTGAAGGATCAATTAAATCTGCTCAAATATAATTAGTTATTTTTATGGGAATTTTTTTTTTATATATTTTTAATTTTATTAAACTTCTTTTCTGTAATTTAAATATATTTAACATAAAATGTTTTAATACGTAATTGAAATTATATTATCATATTATTAAATATATTAAATTTATATATATAAAAAGTAATTTAATATTTTAATTAAAATTTATTTTTAATATTTATGTTTTAAAAAAAATGTAGTAATATAATAATATTATTAGTAGTTTAGGAGTTTATATGAATAAAAATATTTTAGATGTAGATAGTAATTCTTTTGAAAATGAAGTTTTAAATTATAAAGGATATGTTTTAGTTGATTTTTGAGCTCAATGATGTAATCCATGTAAAATTTTTACTAAAATATTTAGTAATGTTTTTAAAAAGTTTTTTAATGAGATAAAATTTGTAAAAATAAATATAGAAAATTCTAGTAATATTCAAAATAAATATAATGTTAGAAGTATTCCAACAATAATATTGTTCTATAATGGTATTGTTTTATCTAGTAAAGTAGGTTTATTAACAGAATCTGATTTAATTAATTTTTTAAATTTTTATAAAAAAAAATAGTTTTATTTTTTTTTAATTCTATGTTTAATAATTTACATTTTTTATGAATCTTACGCAACTAAAAAATATATCAGTTTCTAAATTAGTTATTCTTGGAAAAAAAATAGGGTTAGAAAATTTAGCTAGAATGCGTAAACAAAATATAATTTTTTCTATTTTAAAACAACATTCTAAAAGTGGTGAAGATATTTTTGGTCAAGGTGTTTTAGAAATTTTACAAGATGGTTTTGGTTTTTTAAGATCTTCTGATAGTTCTTATTTAGCAGGTCCTGATGATATTTATGTTTCACCTAGTCAAATACGTAGATTTAATTTACGAACTGGAGATACAATTTCTGGTAAAATACGTCCTCCTAAAGAAACAGAACGTTATTTTGCTTTATTAAAAATTAATAAAGTTAATTATGATAAACCGGAAAATTCTAGAAATAAAATATTATTTGAAAATTTAACTCCTTTACATACTAATTGTCGTTTATATATGGAGATAGGTAATGGTTCTCCTAATGATATAACTTCACGTGTATTAGATTTATCTTCTCCTATAGGAAGAGGTCAAAGAGGTCTAATAGTAGCACCTCCTAAAGCTGGAAAAACTATTTTATTACAAAATATTGCTCAAAGTATTAGTTTAAATTATCCTAAATGTGTTTTAATAGTTCTTTTAATAGATGAAAGACCTGAAGAAGTTACTGAAATGTATCGTTTAGTAAAAGGTGAAGTTATAGCTTCTACTTTTGATGAACCAGCTAATAGACATATACAGGTTTCTGAAATGGTTATAGAAAAAGCTAAAAGATTAGTTGAACATAAAAAAGATGTAGTTATTTTATTAGATTCTATAACTAGATTAGCACGTGCTTATAATACTGTTGTACCTTCTTCTGGTAAAGTTTTAACAGGTGGTATAGATGCTAATGCTTTACATCGTCCTAAAAGATTTTTTGGTGCTGCTAGAAATGTAGAAGAAGGTGGTAGTTTAACAATAATTGCTACTGCTTTAATAGATACAGGTTCTAAAATGGATGAAGTTATATATGAAGAATTTAAAGGTACAGGAAATATGGAATTACATTTATCTCGTAAAATAGCTGAAAAAAGAATTTTTCCTGCTATTGATTATAATAGATCTGGAACTAGAAAAGAAGAATTATTAACTTCATTAGAAGAATTACAAAAAATATGAATATTAAGAAGAATTATTCAACCTATGAATGAAATAGATGCTATGGAGTTTTTAATTAAAAAATTATCTATGACTAAAACAAATAGTGATTTTTTTAAGATGATGAAAAATAGTAATTAATTTTTTAAAATTATTTTTTGTATTTAAATATTTTTATATTATACTATATATATTTAGTTTATTGGTGGTTATAGCTCAGTTGGTAGAGCTCTGGATTGTGGTTCCGGGAGTCATGGGTTCAAATCCCATTAACCACCTTACGGTGAGTGGCGCAGTTTGGTAGCGCAACTGGTTTGGGACTAGTGGGTCGGAGGTTCAAATCCTCTCTCGCCGATTTATTGTTTTATTTTTTTTATGAAAAATATATTAGTTACTTGTGCTTTACCTTATTCAAATGGTTCAATACATTTAGGACATATTTTAGAACATATACAGGCAGATATATGAGTTAGATATCAAAAATTTTTAGGTAATAAAGTTTTTTTTATATGTGCTGATGATTCTCATGGTACAGCAATAATGTTAAAATCTAATGAATTAAATATTGATCCATTATTAATGATTAAAAATAATTTTTTAAATCATAAAAAAATTTTTAAAAAATTTAATATTTTACATGATATATATTTTACTACTCATAGTAAAGAAAATTATTTTTTTTCTTTATTTTTATTAAATAAAATTAAATCTAAAAATTTATTAATTAAAAAAAAAATTAAACAATTTTATGATATAGATAAGAAAATTTTTTTGCCTGATAGATATATAAAAGGTACATGTCCTATTTGTAAAGAAAAAAACCAGTATGGTGATCATTGTGAAATATGTAATAATATTTATAATTCTTATAATTTAATTAAACCTATATCATTATTATCTAATGAAAAACCTATTTTAAAAAAAACAGAACATCTTTTTTTAAATACAAATTTTTTTAGAAATATTTTGGAAGAATGAGTTTCTATTTGTTATTTACATGATGAAGTAAAAAAACAATTATTATGTTTTTTGGAAAGTAAATTATTAAATTGAAATATTTCTCGTGATAGTCCTTATTTTGGTTTTAAAATTCCTAATAAATTTATTAAAAATAAATATTTTTATGTTTGATTTGATGCTCTTTTAGGATATATAAGTGTTTTTAAGTTTTATTGTGATAAAAAAAAATTATCTTTTTTTAGTGATTTTTGAAATATAAATAATAATTATGATATATATCATTTTATAGGTAAAGATATATTATATTTTCATGGTTTGTTATGACCAATAATGTTAGATATTTTAGATTTTAAAAAACCTACTGGTTTAATTGTACATGGACATATTTTAATTAATGGTAAAAAAATGTCTAAATCATTAAATAATTTTATTAGTGTTGAAAAATGATTAAATATATTAAATTCTGATAGTTTACGTTATTATTTTTCTACTAAATTATCTTTAAAAAGTACAGATATTAATTTATGTTTAGATGATTTTGTTAATGTTGTTAATTCAGATATAGTTAATAAATTTGTTAATATACCTTCTAGAATATGTTATTTTATTAATCGTTATTTTAATAATATTTTATCTAAAAAAATGTTTGATACAAATTTTTATTATTATTTTGTTAATAAATTTAATCTTATAAATAATTTTTTTTTAAATTTTAATTATAAAAGAATAATATATGAAATTAATAATATGCTTGATATTTTAAATAAATTTATTAATGATATTAAACCATGATTACTAATTAATTCAAATAAAAATTTGAAGAAATTACATAATATTTCTACTACTGTTATTAATATTTTTAAAGTTATTTCAGTTTATTTATTTCCTATAATACCTAATTTGTTTTCTAAAATAGAAAAATTTTTAAAAATTAAATTAAATATTAATAATTTTCATTTACCTCTTTTAAATCATAAAATATTAAAGTATAAAAAAATGTTTTTACGTATAAATAAATCTGTTATAGATCATTTGTTCTAAAGATGTTATTATTAAATATAATATTTTTTTTTGGTAAATATATGATTTATTCAATTGTTCAAAAATCTATAGAAAAAATAGGTAATAGATTTGATTTAGTTTTAATAGCTTCATATAGAGCTAGACAAATACAGTATTTTTCTAAAAATATTTTTTTAAAAGATTCTAAAAATGATAAACCTACTATTATATCTTTAAAAGAAATTAAAAATGGTTTAATAAATAAAAATATGTTGAATTTAATATTTAGTAAAAAAATTGTATTTTAATTTTATATTTAAATGAAATTTTATCTTGTAGGAGGAGCAGTAAGAGATAAATTATTGGGATTAAATATTAGAGATAAAGATTGAGTTGTTATAGGATCTTCATATAAACAAATGATTAAATTAGGTTTTAAACCTGTTGGTAATTATTTTCCTGTTTTTTTACATCCTAAAACTAAAGAAGAATATTCTTTAGCCCGTACAGAAAAGAAAAATGGATTTGGTTATAGTGGTTTTATTTGTGATTTTTCTAAAAAAATTACTTTAAAACAAGATTTATTTCGTAGAGATTTAACTATTAATGCTATTGCTTTAGATAATAAAGGTAATTATTATGATCCTTTTAATGGTATTAAAGATATTAAAAATCGTATTATAAGACATATTTCTTGTTTTTTTTCTGATGATCCATTAAGAGTTTTTAGAGTTGCTCAATTTTATACTCGTTTTTTAAAATTAAATTTTATTATTGATCCTAAAACTTTATTTTTGATGACTAAAATATCTTTATCTGGTGAATTATTATTTTTAAGTCCCGAGAGAATTTGAATTGAAACAAAAAAAGTTTTAAAAAATTTTAATATTTTTTGATATTTTTATATTTTAAATAAATGTAAAGCAATAAAATTTTTTTTTTTTGAATTATATTATTTATTTAAAAATAAAAAATTATTAAATTATTTTTATTTAATATCTAATAGGTTATTTTATTTAAAATATGGAGAAAAAATTAATTTTGTTTTTTTATGTTTTTTTTTTTATAACACTATTTTTTCAAAAAAATATTTTTTAAATAAAAAATATATTTTAAATAAAATTAAAGATTTTTGTAAAAAATTATTTATTCCTAAAAGTTTTTTTATTTTATTTAAATTTTTGTATATATTTTTATTTAAGATTTTTTTTTTTAATAAAAAAAATTTTATTAAATTTATAATAGATTTATTTTATGAAATAGATATATGACGTAGATATAATATATTATCAGATATTTTAAAATTAATAAAAATTTTACAATTTTTTCCTTTTAAAAATAAAAATTTATTTTTATTTTTTAATATTTATTTATTAGATATTTTTAATATTACTAATTCTATTAAAAATAAATATATTATAAAATATGGTTATTTAGGAATTAAAATTAAAAAAAAAATTTACAAATTAAGATATAAAAAAATATATTTTTTTTTAAAAAGTAAATAAATTTATTAAAATTTTTTTTCAATATTTCATTTAGGTTTTACATAAATTTTAATATTTTTTTTATAAATATATTTTTTTTTTTTAAATTTTAAAAATCCTGTATATGCTATCATAGCAGCATTGTCTGTACAAAATTCTTTTTTTGTAAAATAGGATTTTTTATTTATTTTTCTAGTCATTTTAAACATTTTTTTTCTTAATTTATTATTTGCACTTACTCCTCCTACTACTGAAATGTATTTAATTTTAAATTTTTTTAAAGCTTTTTTAGATTTATAAATTAATACATCAATAATAGATTTTTGTAATGAATAACATATATTACATTTAAATTCATGTTTATAGATATTTTTAATATTTTTTTTTATAAAATAAGTAATATATGTTTTTAATCCTGAAAAACTAAAGTTAAAATTTTTTTTATACATCATTGGTTTAGGAAAAATTATTTTGTTTTTTCCATATTTAGCTAATTTATATATTTTATATCCTCCAGGATATTTTAATCCTATTAAATTAGCTATTTTATCTAATATTTCACCTGCTGAATCATCTAAACAACGTCCAATAATTTTATATTGTCCATATTTTTTTACTATTACTAAAAGTGTATGAGCACCTGAAATTATTAGTGATATAAATGGAAATTTAGGTTTATTTTTTACTAACATTGTTGACATTATATGACCTTCAATATGATTTATAGGTATAGCAGGTATTTTATATATTAATGATAAAGTTTTAGCTACAGTAGTTCCTATCAATAAAGAAGAAGATAATCCTGGACCAGCAGTGTAAGCTATAGCATTTATATTTTTAAATTTTAATTTACTTTTTTTAATTGTATTTTTAATTAGAGGTATAATTTTTTTTGAATGATTTTTAGATGCTATAGTTGGTACTACACCTCCATAATTAGAATGTATTTTAGATTGACTATAGGTATTATTTATTATAATACCATTTTTGTGTTTATATATACTTATACTTGTTTCATCACAAGATGTTTCTATACCTAGAATTATCATATATTTTTTTATTTTTATTTATATGTTAATATTATATATTAAATAATATTTTAATATTTTAAAAATAATTTTTTATATTGGTAAAAATTAATATGCCTTTAATTAAAATTAGAGATAATGAACCTTTTGATGTTGCTTTACGTAGATTTAAAAGATCTTGTGAAAAATCTGGTATTTTAACTGAAATACGTAAAAGAGAATTTTATGAAAAACCTTCTGCAAAAAAAAAAAGAGCTAAAGCATCAGCTATAAAAAGATATATGAAAAAAATATATAGAGAAAAAAATACAAAATTGATTTATAAATTTAAGTAATTAAATATTTTTATTTTAAATATTTATGAATTATATTTCTCGTTCTTTTATTAATGAATTGTTATTATCAACTGATATTATTAAATTAATATCTTCTAAAATAAATCTTGAAAAAATTGGATTAAAATATAGATGTTGTTGTCCTTTTCATAAAGAAAAGAATCCTTCATTTGTAGTGAATGAAGAGCAAAAATTTTTTTATTGTTTTGGTTGTAAAATTTATGGTAATTCTATAGATTTTTTGATGAAATTTAATAATTATAATTTTTTAGAAAGTATTAAATATTTGGCAGATTTTAATGGTATTGAATTAATTTTAAATAAAAATATTAGTATTAAAAAAAATAAATTTTTTAGAATTAGAGAAACTTATTTTAAATTAATGAAATTTTTAGCTAAATTATATCATGGTTATTTAATAAAAAATAAAGAATTAAGTTTTATTAAAAATTTTTTTATATTAAGAAATTTAGATTTTAAAATAATTAAAAAATTTTTTATTGGATATTCCTCTATAAAATTAATTAAATTTTTATTAAATTTTTTAAATAAAGATGAAATAAATTTTTTAATTAAATTTGGTATTTTAATTAAAGATAAAAATAATAATATTTATGATAGATTTAATAATAGAATTATTTTTCCTATTTTTGATATTTATGGTAGAATAATAGCTTTTGGAGGTAGATCAATTAATAATAAAAATATTTTAAAATATGTTAATTCTTGTAAGAATATATTTTTTTCTAAAAAAAAAAATTTATATGGTTTAAATTATGTTAAAAAAAAAAAAAAAATAAAAAATATTTTTGTTGTTGAAGGTTATATTGATGTAATTACTTTACATAAATTTGGTTTTACTAATTCTGTAGGTTTATTAGGTAGTGTTATAAATTTTAAACAAATAAAAATTTTGTATTTTTATACAAATATTTTAATTTTTTGTTTTGATGGTGATAGTGTAGGTTTTAAATCAATTAAAAAAACTTTAAAATTATTATTATTTTTTGTTAATGAAATTAAAAAGTCTTATTTTATATTTTTACCTAAAGGTGAAGATCCTGATTCTTTAATAAAGAATAAAGGTAAAAATAAATTTAAAAAATATATTAGAGAAGCTAAATCTATATTTTATGTTTTGTTTAAAATATATTTATTTAAAAAAAATATATTTTTTTATGAAAATAAATTTTATTATTTTAAAAAAATTTTTTCTTTAATAAATAGAGTTAATTCTCCTGTAGTTAAATTTTTTTTAAATAAAGAATTATATACTAAAATTGGTTTAGAAGATAATAATTTAATTTATTTAAATAATTTAAAATATAAAAATTTAAAATTTAAAAATAATAAATTTATTTTAATTATTCGTTATTTGATAAGTTTATTATTAAAAAATCTTTTTTTATCTAAATTAGTTAATATATATGATGAAATATTTAGTTTTATTAATACACCAGTACTTAATTTGTTTTTAAATATTGTTAATTTATGTATTTTAAATAAAATTTTTACTTTTAGTAAAATTTTAAAAAAATTTTCTAAAGATTTTATACGTTTTTATTTAGAATATTTATTTTTAAAAAATTATTTTTCTTTTAATATTGATGATAAATTATTTTTTTTAAATTTTTTAGAAAAATTAAAAATATTTTTAATAGATATAAAATTAAATATTCTTTTAAATAAAAAAATATTTCATAATTTAAATATGAAAGAAAAAAAAAAAATATGATATTTAATTAAGTTAAAAAATTTTAAAAAATAATTATTTAAAATTAATTTATTTTTTTTTTGGATATTTATATGAATAAAAAAAATGAATTTTATTTGAAATTATTAATTAATAAAGGTAAAAAAAAAGGTTATATAACTTTTTCTCAAATACATGAAAGTATATTTGTTAATAAAAATTTACAATCTTATCAAGTTGAAGAAATAGTAAATATTTTAAGTGATTTAGGTATTACAGTAATAGAAAATATTTCTGAAGTAAATGAATTTATTTTAAATGAAAATAATAATTTAAATTCTTTAAATGAAGTTTCTGATATTATTATATCTAAAGGAGAAGATAATAATGTTGGAAAAATTAATGATCCTGTTAGAATGTATATGCGTGAAATGGGTACTGTAGAATTACTTACTAGAGAAGGAGAAATTAATATTGCTAAACGTATTGAAAAAGGTATTTATAAAATACAATTTTATTTAGCTAAATTTTTAAAAACTATAGATTTTTTTTTGAATCAATATTTACTTGTTAAAAAAGGTAAATTACGTTTATATGATTTAATTATAGGTTTTGTAGATTATAATATAGATTTTTCTTTATTAAATGATGTTTATTTATGAATTTATGATATAAAAAAGAAAAAAAATAATTTATGTTTTATTTATTTAAATTTTGTTAAAAAAAGATTTAATCATTTAAATTTTCAATATAATTTATTAAAAAAATTTATAAATAAGTATAGTATTAAACATCCATATACTCAATATGAATTAAATAAATTAATTAATATTTTTATGAGTTTTAAATTATCTCCTAAGCAATTTAATTATTTAGTTTTAAAATATAAAGATATAATTAAAAATATTTTTTTTATTGAAAAATATATATTTAATTTATGTGTAAATAAATGTTTTATGCCTAAATATATTTTTAATAATTTTTTTTTAAAATATGGAACAAATAAAAAATGATTATTAAAAGCTATTAATTTTGGTTGTATATGATCTTTAAAATTAAAAAAATATTTTTATAAATTAGAAAATAAATTGTATGATTTATATTTAATAGAAAAAAAAGTTTATTTAAATGTTTTTCAAATTAAAAAAATTAATAATTTTTTATTAAAAAATGAATTAAAAGCTAAAAAAGCTAAAAAAGAAATGGTAGAAGCTAATTTAAGATTAGTAATATCTATAGCTAAAAAATATACTAATAGAGGTTTACAATTTTTGGATTTAATTCAAGAAGGTAATATAGGATTAATGAAAGCAGTAGATAAATTTGAATATAAAAGAGGTTATAAGTTTTCTACTTATGCTACATGATGAATTAGACAAGCTATTACTAGATCAATAGCTGATCAAGCTCGTACTATTAGAATACCTGTACATATGATAGAAACTATTAATAAATTAAATAGAATTTCTAGACAAATATTACAAGAAATTGGTAGAGAACCTACTCCAGAAGAATTATCTTCAAAAATGTTAATTTCTGAAGATAAGATTAGAAAAGTATTAAAAATAGCTAAAGAACCTATATCTATGGAAACTCCTATTGGAGAAGATGAAGATTTACATTTAGGAGATTTTATAGAAGATTCTTCATTAGAATTACCTTTAGAATCTGCTACTTCTGAAAGTTTAAAATCAGTAACTAATGATATTTTATCTAGTTTAACTCCTCGTGAAGCTAAAGTTTTAAGAATGCGTTTTGGTATAGATATGAGTAGTGATCATACTTTAGAAGAAGTAGGTAAACAATTTGATGTTACTAGAGAACGTATTAGACAAATAGAAGCTAAAGCTTTACGTAAATTACGTCATCCTAGTAGATCAGAAATTTTACGTAGTTTTTTAGATGATTAATATAAATTTTATTTTGTGTTAATATTTAGATATATAATATTTTATGGAAAAAATTAATGATTTTGATATAAAAAAAGAAATGTATAAATGTGTAAATAACTTTAAAGATAATATTAATTATTATACTGGTAATATAAATATTAAAGTTATATCTCGTTTATTAATTAATTATTATGGTAATAAAGTTTTTTTGTATAAATTATCTAGAATAGTTTTAGAAAATTTTAATTCTTTACGTATATCTTTATTTGATTCTTCAATTAAAAATAATGTTAAAAAAAGTATTTTTTTGTCTAAATTGGATTTAAATGTTATTGATAGTGGAAAAGATTTGATTGTTTCTATACCTTTATTAACTGAAGATAAAAAAAAAAAGATAATAAAATTATTAAAAAATGAAGTAGAATTATCTAAAATATTAATAAGAAATATAAGAAGAAAATTTAAAAATAAATTAAAAATATTTTTAAAAAAAAAATATATAAGTGAAGATGAAGAAAAAATTATTAATATAAAGTTACAAAAAAATACTGATTTTTATATTAAGGAAATAGATAATATTTTTATAAATAAAAAAAGTAAATTATTTTTATAATTAATATTTGTTAAAATTTTATTTTTTATGATTAATAAACTTTGTCATGTAGCTATAATAATGGATGGTAATGGTAGGTGAGCAAAAAAAAGAGGTAAATCTAGAATTATAGGTCATAAATATGGAGTTTTATCTTTGAAAAAAATAGTTGATTTTTCAATTAGTTGGAAATTAGATATTTTGACTTTATATGCTTTTAGTATAGAAAATTGATCTAGACCTTATTTAGAAGTTACAGAGTTAATGAATTTATTTACTTTTTCTATTAAGAATATTATGTTTGAATTACATAAAAAAGATGTTTGTGTTAAAATTATAGGAGATAGAAATAAATTACCAAAGGAATTAATTTTAAATATTAATAAAATAGAATCTTTAACGTTTAATAATAAAGGATTAAAATTAAATATAGCATTAAATTATAGTGGTAAATGAGATATAGTTTGTTGTGTAAAAAATATATCTTTACAAGTTAAAAATAAATTAATAGATATTAATGATATAGATGAAAATATAGTTAATAAAAATTTGTGTTTAAATAATTTACCTGATATAGATTTATTAATTAGAACAGGGGGAGAAAAAAGAATTAGTAATTTTTTTTTATGAAAAATATCATATTCAGAATTATTTTTTACAAATATATTATGACCTGATTTTAGTTGTAAAGATTTTTTGAAAATTTTAAATGTTTTTTTTAAACGTGAAAGAAGATTTGGTGGAATTACATCTTAATATTTTTTTTTAAGAAAAAATATTTTATATTTTTTAAAATATTAATTTGTGTTAAAAATAAAAATTTAAATATTATTTTTTATAAATTAATTTTTATTTTAATTATATATATAATATTATTTGTAATAATAAATTTTTATTTTTATATATTTTATATATTTAAAATTTAGAGTTATAAAGATATGAAAAAGTTTTTTTTATTTATTGTTTTATTTTTTTTTTGTACTAAGTCTTTTTGTATTCAAAATTTTTTTTTAAAAGATTCTGTTTGAAATATTAGAAATAAATCTAATTTTTTTTTATATAAAAAAATAATATTTAAAAAATATGGTTATTGAATTAATAAAAAATATATTAATAATTTTATAAATTTTTTACATAAAAATAAATTTTTTAAAAAAAATACATTTTATTTAGAAAATAACAGTAAAATATTTATATATTTATATTATAAATTATTAATAAATAAAATTTTAATTTATAATAATAAGGTTTTAAAATATAAAGAAATATTTAATATTTTAAATAAATTTAATATTAAAAAAGAGAAGAAAATAAATAGTTTTTTACTTTTAAAATTAAAAAACATTTTTTTAAAAAAATATAAAATATTAAATAAATATAATGTAAAAATTAATTTTTTAATTTTTTACTTGAATAATAAAAATTATATATTAAAAATTAATTTTAATGAAGGTAAATATTTAAATGTTAAAAAAATATTTTTTAAAAAAAATAATTATTTAATAAAAAATTTTTTTATTAGTAAAAATTATTATTTTAGTAATTTTTTAAATTTTTTTGTAAATTTTAATTTAAATAATTTTATTAAAGATTTAAATAATATTAAAAATTTTTATTTAAATAATGGTTATTTAGATTTTTATATTTATAAAATTAATTTTTTTTTTTTAAATAAAAATGTATTAAATATTTGTATTGATTTAAAAGAAGGTAAAAGATATAAAATATATGATTTATTAATATATAATAAAGATATAAAATTTGATGTTTCTATAAATAAAATAAAATATAAATTTTATCATGAAAATATATATTTTAAATATAATATATTAAGAAATATTTACTTAAATATTAAAAATTTTTTTAAAGAAATAGGATTTCCTAATATAAATATAAATTTTGATTATCAAAAAATAAGTAATAATAAAATAATTGTTTTTTTATATATAGATTTGGATAGAATTTTTTATATTAATAAAGTTTTTTTAAAAAATATAAATTTATATGAAAAAAAAATTTTATATTATAATAATATTCCTATAATTAAAGGTAGCAAGTATAATGAATATTTAATTAATTTAGGAAAATCTAATTTAGAAAAAACAAATTTTTTTTCTTCTGTTTTATTAAAATTTAGAAAAAAAAAATATAATAATTTAGATATTATATATTTTTTAAAAAAAAACTATGATAGTAATATAAATTTTGGTATTAATTATAGTGAAAATAATTTTTTAAATTATAAATTTAATTTGTTTAGAAAAAATTTTTTACATTTAGGAAATAATTTTTTATTTCAAAGTATTAAAAATGAATTTTATAATTATAATAAAATTTATATAGTTAATTTTATAAATTATTTACATAATATTTATGTAAAACATGAATTATTTTATAATAATATTTACTATGATAATGATAGTAATTTTTTAAATTATATTTATGGTTATAAAAGTAATATTATATGAGAAATAAATAATTTTATAAAATATAAGTTAGGTGTTAATTATATATTTAATGTTTTTTTTTTAAATAGTAATTTAAATAAATTAAAATTAAATAATTTAAAATATTTTAATAAAAATATAAATTTTTTATATAAAAATAAATATTTTTTAATTAATGATTTTTTAGTAACTAATAACTTTATTATTAATAAATTAGATAATATTGTTTTACCAATATTTGGTTATTATATAAATTTTAATAATAAATTCACATTTTTAAATTCAGATAATAATTTTTATAAAACTGATATTTTTTGATTTAAATATATTTCTTTAACTAAAAATAATGATTGAATGTTTTTATTACGTAATTATATAGGTTATGGAAATAGTTTTGGTAATAAACAATTACCTTTTTATGAAAGTTTTGATTTTTTAGATAATAATTATTTACGTGTTTTAGGTCAAAAAAATAAATTTAATAAATTTAATAAAGATTTTTTAAATATATATAAAAAAAAATATTATACTAATAATTTAGCTTTTTATTTTACTAATGAATTAATTATACCTAATACTTTATTTTTTAATAAATATTATTCAAAGTATTGACGTATTTCTTTATTTTTAGATAGTGGTTTTATATTGAATACAAAACATTTAAGTAAATTAAATGTTATAAATAATAGTCTTAAATATATAAGAAATATATTTAAAATATCTTCTGGTATTTCGTGTAAATTTATTACTCCTATAGGAATAATAAATTTATCTTATGGATTTCCATTATTGTATAATAATAATGATGAAATTAATAATTTTCAATTTAATGTAGGTAATTATTTTTAATTTTTTTTTTTGGTGAATATATGAAAAAATTTTTTTCTATAATATTTTTTACATTTTTTTTCTTTAGTTCTTTAATTTATGCAAATTGTAAATTTGCTGTTTTAGATTTTGATAAAGTTTTTAAAAATTCTTTACGTTATCAAAAGATTATTAATTTTATAAATTTTAATTTATATAAAAAATATTTACTTCTAAATTTAGAAATTAATAATTTAATAAAACAAAAAAATAATAATAAATATTTATTAAAAATTAATAGAATTAAAAAAAATATTTATTTTAAAAATAAAGAAGATTATATATATAAAAAAATAATTAAATTAGAAAAATATATAAATGAGAAAAATATTAGTATACATAATTTTTTTATATTAAAAATTAAAAAAATAGTTAATTCTTTTATAAAAAATAATAAATATAATGCTATATTTGATAGTAATGTATTATTTTATAATAATAAAAATATTCCAAATATAACAAATTTAGTTGTTAATAAATTAGATTAATTTTTTTTTAAAATATTATTATTTATATTTATGATTGATCCTAAATTTGTACATTTAAATATTCATAGTGATTATTCTATTAAAGATGGTTTGTGTAAAATTGATTTTATAATAAAAAAATCTGTAGATCTTAATATGCCTTGTGTATCTTTAACAGATTTTTTTAGTTTATCTGGAATTATTAAGTTTATAAATTTATCATATTATTATGGTATTAAACCTATAGTAGGTTCTGATGTTTGTGTATTTTATAAAGGTTATATATTTAATGTAACTTTATTAATAATAAATAAAATAGGATATAAAAATTTATCTAAATTAATTTCTTTATCATATAAATATAAAAATAATAAATTATTTATAAATTATAATTGATTATTAAAGTTTCATGATGGTTTAATATTTTTATTTTATATTAATTATGGTTTTATAAATAATAGAAATTTAATTAATTATGATTTTTTAATTTTAGAAAAATATATATTATTTTTAAAAAAATATATTAATGATAGGTTATATATACAAATATTTAGAATTAATTCTTTAAATGAAAATAAATTATTAGATGTTATTATTAAGATATCTAATACTAATTATATACCTTTAGTAGCTACTAATAAGGTACTTTTTTTTAATAAAGATGATTTTTATATACATAAAATTAGATCATCTATATATTATAGTTGTACTTTAGATAAAGTTGAGTTATTTATTGATTATACTGATCAACAATATTTTAAAAATGAATATGAAATGTGTCAATTATTTTCAGATATTCCTGAATCTTTATTTAATACTGTTGAAATAGCTAAAAGATGTAATTTTTATTTAAATAAAAGAAAATTTGTTTTACCTAAATTTCCTTTTTGTAAAATAGATTCTAATATTTTTTTAAAAAAAATAGTTTATAAAGGTTTAAATAAAAGAATAAATTTTAGTAAAAATAAATCTTTAAAAAAAAAATATTTATCTCGTATTAATAAAGAATTAAATATAATAAATACTTTAAATATTTCAGATTATTTTTTAATAGTTATGGAATTTGTACAATGATCTAAATTAAATGATGTATGAGTTGGTCCTGGTAGAGGTTCAGGAGCAGGTTCTTTAGTTGCTTATTTATTATATATTACAGAAATTGATCCTTTAAAATTTGATTTAATTTTTGAAAGATTTTTAAATTTAGAAAGAATTTCTATGCCTGATTTTGACATAGATTTTTGTATGAATACAAGAGATAAGGTTTTATCTCATATAGAAAATGTTTATGGAAATAATTCTGTAGCTCAAATAGTTACATTTAATACTTTAACTGCTAAATCTGTTTTAAGAGATGTAGGAAGAGTATTAGGTTATTCATATAATTTTGTTGATTATTTAGCTAAATTAATTCCTTATGATATTAATATTACTCTTAGTAAAATTCTTTCTAAAGAATCTAAATTATTAGATATGTATAATTGTGATTTAGAAGTTAAAAAATTAATAGATATTTCTTTACGTTTAGAAGGAATTATTAAAGGTATAGGTAAACATGCTGGAGGAATAGTTATATCTCCTTTTAAAATAGATAATTATTGTCCATATTATTATGATAAAGAATCTAAAAGATTAGTTACTCAATTAGATAAAAATGATGTTGAATATATGGGTTTAGTAAAATTTGATTTGTTGGGTTTAAGAACTTTAACAGTTATTAATAATTCTATTAAAATGATTTCTAATAAATTAAATTATAATTTTGATATTAATAAAATACCTCTTAATGATAATTTAAGTTTTAAATTTTTAAAAAATGCTAAAACTACTGCAGTATTTCAATTAGAATCAGTAGGTATGAAAGATTTAATTAAGCGTTTAAAACCTAATACTTTTAATGATATAGTTGCTCTTTTAGCATTGTTTAGACCAGGACCTTTACAATCTGGAATGGTAGATAATTTTATAAATCGTAAAAATGGTAAAGAATCTATTTATTATCCTGATAAAAAATGACAGCATAAATTATTAGTACCTATATTAGAATGTACTTATGGTATAATTTTATATCAAGAACAGGTAATGAAAATTGCTCAATCTTTAGCAAATTATAATTTAGCTTTAGCAGATTCATTAAGAATGTCTATGAGTAAAAAAGATTTTAGTAAAATGAAATTACATAGAAAAATTTTTAAAAAAGGTTCTATATCATTAGGTATTAATTCTAGTTTGTCTATGAAAATATTTTCTTTGATGGAAAATTTTTCTAGTTATGGTTTTAATAAATCACATTCTGTAGCTTATTCTTTTCTAGCATATCAAACTTTATGATTAAAATCACATTTTACTGCTGAATATATGGCTTCTTTTATGAATGCTGATATTGATAATATTCAAAAAATTTCATTAATAATTAATGAAGCTAAAAAAATGAATATTAAAATTATTCCACCTAATATAAATATTAGTGTTTATTACTTTAGTATAAATAATAATAATGAATTAATATATGGTTTAGGAGCTATTAAAGGTATTGGAAAAAATTCTATAGATTTAATTATTAAATTACGTGATAAATATGGTTTTTTTAAAGATTTTTTTAGTTTTTGTTTTTTAACTTTTTCTAATAAAATTTCTAAATTAGTTTTAGAAAAATTAATTTTTTCTGGTTCTTTTGATTTATTTAATATAGATCGTTCTGTTTTAATAAAATATATAAGTGAAATATTAAAATTGTCTAAATTTAAAAATCGTGAATTATGAGGTAAACAATTAACTTTATTTAAAGAAAAAGATATTACTAAATTAATTTTATATAAAAAAATTAAAAATATATCTCCTATATGAAATAAAGAATTTTTATTAAATAAAGAAAAAGAAGTATTAGGTATATATATTACTGATCATCCTATTAATAAATATGTTTTAAATATTGTTAAAAAATATAAAAATATATTAAGAATAAAAAAATTGTTTTTTTTAAATACTAAAAGAAGAATTTGTATTTTTGGATTAATAAATAATATTAAATTTTTATTTACTAAAAGTAACAATCGTATATGTATATTAAGTATTGATGATAGTACAGGTAGTTTAGAATTAATTTTATTTAAAGATATATATATAAAATATTCTTCTTATTTAGGAATTAATAATATAATTATTGTTTGAGGTTTATTAAAATCTGAATCTAATAAATATAATATTTCTTTATTAGTAAATAAAATTGAATTAATTAAGGAGAATAATTAAGATGTCTAAATTTTGTTTTATTACTAGAAAAAAACCTTTGTTTGGTAATAAGAGATCTTTTTCTATGAATTCTAGTAAAAAAAAATTTTTACCTAATTTACATAATCGTCGTATTTGAGTAAAAAAAAAAAATAAATTTATTAAATTTAAAATTTCTACTAAAGCTATTAGAATTATTGATAAATTAGGTATAGAAAGATTTTTAAAAAAAAAATAGGTATTTTATATGTCTAAAAATAAAAGAATTAAAATAAAATTAGTTTCTTCATCTGGAAGTAAACATTTTTATACTTCTACAAAAAACAAATTTAATTGTAAAAAATTAATTTCTATTAAAAAATATGATCCTGTATTTAAAAAACATTATATTTATAATGAAAAAAAAATATAATTTTAAATGTCTATATTTTTTTAAGTGTTTTTTTAGGTACTAAATCTAATATATATTTTTTGTTTATTAAAATTTTATTTTTATTATTAATTAGTAAGGTAATATATTTTTTGTATTTTAGTTTTATAATTTTACCTATTATACCTCCTTTTGTTAAAATTTCATCGTTTATTTGTAAATTATTAATAATATTTTTTATTTTTTTTTTTTTTTTTTTATATGGATATACTACAGTACTATAAAAAAGTACTATAAAAAATAGTATCATACCTATATTAAGATAAAAATTAAATTTTAAATCCATTTTATTTATATTTTATTGTGATTATTTTTTAAAAATTTACATATACCTTTATAATTAGGTTTAATACCTTTATTTCCAGATATTCATTGTGCTGGACATACTTGTTTAGTTTTAGTATTAAAATCTATTGCATCTATTAATCTTATTATTTCATCTATATTTCTTCCTAAAGGTAAATCATTAATAGATTGATGTCTAATAATTTTATTTTTATCTATTATAAATGTTGCTCTTAATGGTATACCTATATCTTTATATTCTACTTTATATATTTTTTGTATTTTTCTTTTTATATCTGATATTAAATTAAATTTTAATTTACCTATACCACCTTTTTCTATAGGAGTATTTTTTCATGCTATATGTGTATATACTGAATCTATAGAGATTCCTATTAATTTAATTTTTCTTTTTGAAAATTCTGTATATCTATTATTAAAAGCTAATATTTCTGATGGACAAACAAAAGTAAAATCTAATGGTCAAAAGAATAATACTGTATTTTTGTTTTTTATTAGTTCTCAGAAATTTATTTTTATAATTTTATTATCTTTATTTACTGCATCAGCTTTAAAATTAGGTGCTATTTTAGTTACTAACATTTATTTTATTCCTTTAATTTATAAATTTATATTTATAATGTATAATATAACATTATTGGTGTAAATTAGTAATATTAATAAATTATTTTTATTTATTTTTATTTATATTAATAAATTTATTGTTGTTTAAGGTATAGATGGTTTTGGAAAAACTATTTTATTTAATTTTTTAGTTAAAATTTTATATTTTATAGGTGTTAAAAATTTTTTATTATTATGTTATCCAGGAAGTAATGATTTTTCTAAAAAAATACGTAATTTAATATTATTAAATAATATTAATTATTCTATGATATCTAAAAATCATTATTATTAATTATATATACATCTTGTGTACGTAATTAAAAAAAAACTATCATTTCATTTATTAATGGTAATTTTTATGTAAGTACATTAGTTTGTCAAGAATGTGTTTGAAATATAAATAAAAAATTAATTTTTTTATTAAATAAAAAATTTTTTAGATTTTATTCTTGTTTAACTTTTTATATAAATATTTCATTATTGGTAGTAATTTAATATTTATTAAATTATAAAAATCTTGATTTTATTGAATTTCAAGATATTAGTTTTTTATATAGAATTAATTTTTTTTATAAAAATTATTTTAGTAATTTTGTTAATGTTATTAAATTAAATGGTAATTTATATAAAAAAAATATTTTTAAGTTTAAGAATAAATTATTTTCATGATTTAAAATAAAATGTATAAATGATTAAGTTTTTTGTATAAAAAAATAATTAATTCTAAATTAATGTTATGTAAAAATTGTAATATTTTAATAAATTATCCTTGTAATTTAGGTGTAGATTTATTAGTATTTAAATTAGTTAAATGAATTTTGTGTTTTAAAAATAATAATATTATATGTAATAATTGTATTAATTGTAATTTATTTAATTTTCGTAAACATCCTAATTTTGTGTTAGTTAAAAAAAATGAGTTAAATATTTTTTTTGTAAAAAAAATTGTTTCTTTTTTAAATAAAAGTTTATGTTTTAGTACTTTTAAAGTAATTTATTTTATTGATTTTGATTTTTCTAATTCTTTTATTTTTAATTATTTATTAAAATTAATGGAGGAACCTAGTTATAAAATTATATTAATATTTTCTTGTTTAAATATTTATAATATACCTTATACTTTTTTAAGTAGATGTCATAAATATAATTTACTTGTACCTAGTGAATTATATATATATAAATGAATTAAAAATAAGTTTAATTATAGTAAGATTAATATATTAATTTCTATTCGTTTAAATTTTAATTCTCCTTTAGATACTTTATTTTTTTTAAAAGAAAAATGAATTTTTAGAATTAATATATTAAATATGATAAAAAATATTTTTTTTTTAAGTGTTTTTGATATAATTAATGTATTAGATAATTATTTAATAGATTTTAATTTATATATTTTATATACTTTTTTTTATGATTCTTTAAATTATAAATATATTAATAATATATATAATTTAGATTCTATAAAAATTTTAAAAAAAATGAAAAAAAAAGTTGGTATAAAAAATATAATTTTAATAATTAAAAAAATAATTTTTTGTATTAATAAATTTAATGAACTTTTAAATATTAATAAAGAAATTTTAATTTATGATTTATCTTATAATATTTATTATTTAATTAATAAAAAAAAATAAAGATATATATATGTTAATTGATACTCATTGTCATATTGATATTTTAAAATATGGAAAAAATATTTTTAATATAGAAAAATTATTATATTTATGTGAAAAAAATAATTTTTTGTATTTATTATCAGTTTCTACTAATTTAAAAAATTTTTTTAGTATTTTCAGTATGTTATCATATATGGATATGATAAAATTATCTTGTGGTATACATCCTTATTATGTACAAAATTTAAATAATAATGATCTTTTAGATTTAGAAAAGTTTGTTTCTTATAATAAAATTATTGCTGTTGGTGAAACTGGTTTGGATTATAAAAATAATGTTAGTAAAAAAAATAAAAATAAACAAATAGATGTTTTTTTTTATCATTTATATCTTTCTGTTAAATATTGTAAACCTTGTATAATACATTCAAGAAATTCTTATAAGGATATTTTAAATATAATTAAAAAATTTGATATAAGTAAATGTGGTGCTGTAATACATTGTTATAATTATACTAATAGAAAAATATTATCTTATTTTTTAGATCTTGGTTTATATATTTCACTTTCTGGTTTGATAACTTTTAAAAATACTATTTTATTACAAGATATTGTTAAATATATACCTAATAATAGATTACTAGTAGAAACGGATTCACCATATTTAAGTCCTTATCCTTTTCGTGGTAAATATAATAATCCTTTAAAAATTATTTTTGTATTTAAAAAGATTTCTAAGTTAAAAAAAATTAGTTTTTATAAAGTTATTAAAATTAATGTAAAAAATTTTTTTAAATTATTTAAAATTAGGTAATTGTTTTTTTTTAACTCAAAAAATATTATGTTTTTTATTTTTTAATTTTATTCAAAAAAATTTAATAAATTTATTTATTTTAATTATTTTTTTTTTTTGATGTCCTGTTTCGCATATTAATGAACCTTTATTTTTTAAATATTTATATGATTTGTTTATAATTTTTTGTATTGTAAATATTCCTTTTTTTTTACTTATAAGAGCTATTTTAGGTTCATATAAATATTCTTTAGGTAAATTTTTTATTTCTTTTTTATCAACATAAGGAGGATTAACTATTATAAGATCATATTTTTTATTTATTTTTTTAAATAAATTAGATTTTATTATTTTTATTTGTTTTTTTTTATTATGTATTGATATATTTTTTTTAGCTATTTTAAGAGCTTTTTTAGATATATCAGATGCATCTATTTTTGATTTTGGAAAAATATATGAGCATGATATTGCTATACATCCACTTCCAGTACATAAATCTAATATATTTTTTGGATAATATTTTTTTTTAATAAAAGAAAATTTATTTTTTATTATTTCTGAAATTGGTGATCTAGGTATTAAAGCTCCATAATTTATATAAAATTTTTTATTACAAAATCATGTATTTTTAGTAAGGTAAGCTATTGGTATTTTTTTTTTTATTCTTATTTTTGCTAGTTTTATAATTTTTTTTTTTTGTATATTATTTATTTTAATAAATTTTATTTTATTAATTTTTTTTTTAATATTTATTTTTAATACTGAATATATTAAATGTATAGCTTCTGTATATGAATTATATGTTCCATGACCATAATATATATTTTTTTTTTTGAATAAATTACTACAATATTTAATTAAATTTAATAAAAATAATTTATTTTTCATATTTATATAATATAATAAAGTATATGTAATTTCTAATTATGTTACGGAAGTGGCGAAATTGGTAGACGCACTAGAATTAGGATCTAGTACTTAATGTGTGCGAGTTCAAATCTCGTCTTCCGTATCATTATCGGGGTATAGCCAAGTGGTAAGGCATCGGGTTTTGATCCCGAGATCCCAGGTTCAAGTCCTGGTACCCCAGTTTTATTTAGGCTACGTAGCTTAGTTGGTTAGAGCACAGCATTCATAACGCTGAGGTCACAGGTTCAATTCCTGTCGTAGCTATTGTAAATAATTTAAATTTTAATTTATATTAAATATTTATGTGTAATAAAATATATATAAAAACTTGGGGATGTCAAATGAATCATTATGATTCAAATAAAATTAGAGTATATTTAAGTTATTATGATAAATATTTTTTTGTTAATTCTTTATTAGAAGCTGATATAATAATATTTAATACTTGTTCTATAAGACAAAAAGCTGAAGATAAATTGTTTTTTTTTCTTGATAAAATTAAAAATATAAAAAAAAATAATAGTAATATTATAGTAGCTGTTGGAGGTTGTATTTCAGTTCAAGAAAAAGAAAATATTTTTTTACGTAATAATATAGTTGATATAATTTTCGGTCCTCAAACTTTACATAAAATTGTTTATTTTATTTCTGAATTTAAAAAAAAAAAAAAAAAAATAATTGATGTAGAATATTTAAGTATAGAAAAAGATATTGATTTTTCATATAATTTTAGTGCTAATTTAAATAGAAGATCTTTATCTTATGTTTCTATTATGGAAGGTTGTAATAAATTTTGTTCATATTGTATTGTTCCTTATACTAGAGGTAGAGAAATAAGTAGATCTCCAGAAAATATTATTTCTGAAATATGTAGATTGTCTTTGTATGGTATTAAAGAAATTAATTTGTTGGGACAAAATGTTAATGCTTATAATGGTGTATTTAAAAATAATAGTAAATGTAATTTTACTTGTTTATTAAAATTAGTATCTAAAATTAAAGGTATTAAAAGAATTAGATTTACTACTAGTCATCCAAGTAATTTTACTGATGAATTAATTAATGTTTATAGTAAAATTAAAAAAATAGTAAATTTTTTACATTTACCTATTCAAAGTGGTTCAGATAGAATTTTAAAATTAATGCGTAGAAGTTATACTATTGAATATTATAAAAAATTAGTAAAAAAAATTTTATTTGTTAGAAAAAAAATGATTTTCTCTTCTGATTTTATAGTTGGTTTTCCTACTGAAAGTGAAAAAGATTTTAAATTAACTTTAAATTTAATATCAGAAATAAAATTTGATAGTAGTTTTGTTTTTATGTATTCTCCTAGACCTAATACTAAATCATTGAATTTATTAGATAATATTAGTTTAAAAGAAAAAAAAAATAGATTATATAAAATTAATAATTTGCTTAATTTAAATTCTATTTATTGACAAAATAAAATGATTAATACTAAACAAAGTATATTAGTAGAAAATATTTCTAAAAAAAATTTAGGTTTTTATTTTGGTTATACAGAAAATAATAAAATTGTTTATTTTAAAGGTAATAAAAAAAATTTAGGTAAAATAATAAATGTTAAGATTACAAAATTATATAAAAATTATTTATATGGTATTTTAATTTAGAAATGAAAAGAAATATTTCTTTTTTTTTAAAAACTAAATATAGTTTAATAAAACCTCGTACTAAAATGCAATTTCGTTATGTACAAAATATTTTAAATAAAATTATTACTTTTGGTGTAGGTGTTTCTGGAACAGGTAAAACTTATTTAGCTACAGCAATTGCTATAGATTATCTAAAAAAAAAAAAAGTTTATAGAATTATTTTAGCTAGACCTATTGTAGAAGCAGGAGAAAAATTAGGTTATTTACCAGGTAATTTTAATCAAAAATTAAATCCTTATTTATGTCCAATATATGATGTTTTATTTGAAATATTAGGTCCAAATTTTAATAAAAGATATATTGATCATAATATTATTGAAATAGTTCCTTTAGCTTATATGAGAGGTAGAACTTTTAATGATTCTTTTATAATTTTAGATGAAGCTCAAAATACTACTATTACACAAATGAAAATGTTTCTTACTCGTTTAGGTTTTAACTCTAAAGCTGTTATTAATGGTGATATATCTCAAATTGATTTACCTAATAAATCTAATTCTGGTTTAAAGCATGCTATAAATATATGTAAAAATATAAATGATGTTGGAATAACATTTTTAAGTATTAAAGATATTATGCGTTCTTCTATTGTTGCTAATATAATAAAAGCTTATGAAAATATATAGTAAATTATTAATATTAAATTTTATAAATATATTAAATTATTGTAATGATTGTTTTTGATTACCTAAAAAATATTTATTTTATAAATGATTATGGAGATTGTATATTTTTTGAAATATTAAAAAAAAAGTTACTTTAGTATTAGTTAATAAAGATTATATATATTATTTAAATAATAAATTTAGAAACAAAAATAGTTTTACTGATATATTATCTTTTTCTTGTGAATATAATATAAAAAATTTAAAATTAAATTATTTAGGTGATATTGTTATTTGTCCTTTAGTAATTTTAGAAAATTCTATTAAAAAAAATATAAATTATTTTTTTTATTTTTCTTATTTAATTATACATGGTTTGTTACATATTTTAGGTTTTAATCATTATAAATATTTAGATTATAAAATTATGAGAAATTTTGAGTTATTTTTTTTATTTAAACTAAAAAAAATTTATTTTAATGAAAATTTATTAGTAAATAAAAATTATGAGTAGTTATTTTTCTTTAAAAGAATTTAATACTTTTAAATTAAATATTAAATCTGCTAATTTGTATGTTGTTTATAATGTAAAAGATTTAAAAAAAATATCTTATTTTAATTTTAAAAAAAAAATATATACTTTAATTTTAGGTTTTGGTAGTAATATTTTATTTTTAAATGATTTTCATGGTACTGTTATTGTTAATAGAATTAAAGGTATTAAAATATATCAAGATATTAATTATTGATATTTAGATGTTTATTCAGGAGAATTATGATCTAATTTAGTTTATTTTACTCTTTGTAATGGTATTTATGGTTTAGAAAATTTGTCTTTTATACCTGGTTCTGTTGGAGCAGCAGTTATAAATAATGTTGGTGCTTATGGTTTAGAAATATGTGATTTTGTTAATTATGTAAAAATATTTGATTGTTATACAAGAAAAATTTTTTTTTTAAAAAAAAATGAATTATTTTTTTCTTATAGAAATAGTTTTTTAAAAAATATGATTCATAATCGTTTTATAATTATAAAAGTAGGTTTAATTATAAAAAAAATATGAAATCCTTGTTTTTTATATAAAGATTTATTGTTTTTTTTTGATCCTTTAGATACTAATATAAAAGTAGAAGATATATATTGAAAAATTTTAGATATTAGGAAAAATAAAATACCTGATCCAAATATATTTGGTAATTTAGGTAGTATATTTAAAAATCCTACTATTAGTTTAAAATATTTTAAATATATTAAAGAAAATTATTTTCCTTTTTATAATATTATTAATTTTAATTTATTTAAATATAAAATTAGAGTACCTGCTGCTTTATTAATTGATATATGTAATTTAAAAGGTTATACTATTGGTTGAGCTAAAGTATATAAAAAACAGCCATTAATTATTGTAAATTTAGGTAATGCTTTACCTGAACATATTTATTCTTTAATTTTATATGTTAAAAAAAAAGTATTTGAAAAATTTAATATTTTTTTAGAACTTGAAATTAAAATTATTGATTTTTTTTCTTTAGTAAAAAAAAAAAATATTTTTTCTATTTAATTTTTAATTTATTTTTTTAATATTGATGAATATTTATTTAGTAAATTCAAAAGAATTGTATTATTTTATAATATTATTATTTTTTTTAATATATATAAATAATTTTGTTTTTTGTAATATTATTTTTTTTATTAAATATATATTAAATTTTTTTTATGTTTTTTTATGTTTTTTTTTATTTAAATTAACTAGATTAGGTAAAAAAATTTTTTTATATTTTTTAAAATCTAAATTAGAAGTTTCTAAAATTATTTGACCTTCTAATTATGAAATTTTTAGTACTGTTTTAGTAGTTTTTTTTTTAAGTTTTTTAATTTCTATTATAATATGAGTATTTGATAATTTTTTGTTGTATTTAATCTCTATTTTTTTAAGTTTGAGGATTAATTAAATTATGGTAGATATTAAAAAAAAAAAATGATATGTAATACAAGTTTTTTCTAGTTTTGAAAAAAAAGCTATTAATTCTTTAAAAGATCATATTAAATTATATGGTTTAAAAGATGATTTTGGGGATATTTTAGTTCCTACAGAAGAAATTATAGAAGTTAAAAAAGGAATGCGTAGAAAAAGTGAACGTAAATTTTATCCAGGATATTTTTTAATTAATATGGTTATGAATGATAAAAATTGATATTTAATTCGTAATGTTCCTAAAATTATAGGTTTTATAGGAGGTAATTTAGGTCGTCCTTGTCCTATAAGTGATAATGAAATAAATATTATAAAAAATAAATTACAAAAAATAAGTGGTAAACCTAGACCGAAAATATTATTTGAGTATGGTGAGTTAGTAAGAGTTAATAGTGGTCCTTTTTCAGATTTTAATGGTACAGTAGAGGAGGTAGATTATGATAAAAATCGTTTAAAAGTTTCTGTTTTAATTTTTGGTAGATCTACTCCTGTAGAATTAGATTTTTCTCAGGTAGAAAAAAGTAATTAAAAATATTAATTTTTTTAAAAAAAATGTCTAAAAAAAAACAATTTTATATTAAATTACAAGTTTTATCTGGTATGGCTAATCCTAGTCCTCCTGTTGGTCCTATATTAGGACAAAAAGGGGTTAATATTATGAGTTTTTGTAAATTATTTAATGAAAGAACTAATAATTTTGAAAAAGGTATACCTATACCAGTTATTATAACTGTTTATTCTGATCGTAGTTTTAATTTTATTATTAAATCACCTCCAGTATCTTATTTAATTAAAAAAGAAATTTCTTTAACTTCTGGTTCTTGTAAACCAGGTCATGATATTGTAGGTTATATTACAAAAAGTTCTGTATTGAATATAGCTAAAATTAAATCTTCTGATATGTTAGGTTATAATTTAGAATCTATTTCTAATTCTATAATTGGTACAGCACGTTCTATGGGTATTTTAATTAAAGATTAATAATAATTTTAATATGAATATTAATAAATTAAATTTTAATAAGAATAATTTGATAAAAATATTTGATAACATTAAGAAAAAATCTCGTTTTAATTTTATAGAATCTATAGATATAGTTGTTAATTTAAATATAGATACTAGTGATATGAATCAAAATATTAAAGGTGTTATTTTATTACCTTTTAGTATAAATAAAAAGAAAAAAATTATAGTTTTTGCTCCTAAATCTAAAGAAAATATTGCTTATTCTTCTGGAGCTTATTTTGTAGGTATGGAAAATTTATTTTATAAAGTTAAAAATAATCTTATAAAATATGATGTAGTAATATCTACTATAGAATCTATGAAGTTAGTAAGTAAATTAGGAGAAATATTAGGTCCTAAAGGTTTAATGCCTAATATAAAATTAGGTACTATAACTGATAATTTAGAAGTTAATATTTCTAAATTTGTTAAAGGTCAAATTACATATAAAAGTGATAAGTTTGGTATTATACATAGTGTTATAGGTAAAACTAATTTTTCTAATGATAAATTATTGGATAATTATATATGTTTTATTAATTCAATAAAATCTAATAAACCTAATAAATTAAAAAATAATATTTTTTTTAAAAAAATTTTTATTTCTAGTACTATGGGTAGATCATTTTTAGTTAATTTAGATTAATTGGAGAAATTAAGTGTTAAAATCAGATAAAAAAAAAATTATTTATAAAATTAAAAAGAGATTAGATAAATCTTTATCTATAATTATATTAGGTTTTAAAAATTTATCAACAAATAAATTAAATTTATTAAGGAGAAATGCACAAAAGAATGGATCTGATTTAATGGTGGTACGTAATAATTTACTTAAAATTTGTGTATATAAATCTAATTTTAGTTATTTAAATAAATATTTATCTGGTCCTATTATTTTGGGTTTTTCTATTAATAATTATAATGGTTTATCAAAAGTTTTAGTTAAATATTTAAATAAGTATAAAAATAATCTTGTTTTAAAATCTATATCTTTGAATGGTAGAGAAATTTCTGTAGATTTAAATAAAAAGTTATCTTTTTTATTTTCAATTAAAGAATCTTTAAAATATTTTATTTTTATTTTAAAAAATTTTTTTTTATTTAGATTATTACGTATTTTATTAATTGTTAAAGATAGTAAATATTAGTTTTTAAATTTTTAGGTATATTTATGAATATTGATAAAAATAAAATTTTAGATCAAATATCTTCTATGTCATTAGTTGATTTAATAGAATTAATAGATGCTATAGAAAAAAAATTTGGTATTAATTCTAGTGAATATATGTTTAATTCTTCTAGAAAAGATAATGTTAGTAAAATTAAAGAAGAAAAAAATGAGTTTGATTTATTTTTAAATTCTATAGGACCTAATAAAATAGCTGTTATTAAAATAGTACGTAATTTTTTAAATTTGGGTTTAAAAGAAGCTAAAGATTTAGTTGAATCTGCTCCAGTATTAATTAAAGATAAAATAAATAAAAAAGATTTAGATGTTTTAAAAAAATCTTTAGAAGATTCTGGTGCTGTGATAGATGTTAAATAGATTTATTATTTAGTTTATTATAGGTTAATATGATTTGTTTTTATTATGAAAGAAAACGTATACGTAAAAATTTTAGTAAAATTTCTAAAATATTAGATATACCTTATTTATTATCTATACAAATAGATTCTTATAATAATTTTTTATATGGTTATAAAAATAATTCATCGGGATTGGATTTATCTTTTAAATCTATTTTTCCTATTTTTAATTATAACAAAAATATTGAATTATGTTATATAAGTTATAGATTTGATAAACCTTTTTTTGATGATAGAGAATGTAAATTAAGAGGTTTAACTTATTCGTTAAGTTTAAAAGTTAAATTATGTTTAATTATTTATAATATAAATGTTTCTGGTGAAAAAAAAGTAAAAGTTTCTAATGAACAAGAAGTATACATGGGTGATATACCTTTAATGACAAATAGAGGTACATTTGTGGTTAATGGTACTGAAAGAGTCGTGGTATCTCAATTACATAGAAGTCCTGGTGTATTTTTTGATAGTGATAAAGGAAAAAATAAAATATCTTCTTCTAGTAAAATTTTATATAATGCTAGGATAATACCTTATAGAGGTTCATGATTAGATTTTGAATTTGATATAAGAGATAATTTATTTGTACGTATTGATAGAAGGCGTAAATTACCTGTTACTGTTATTTTAAAGGCTTTAGGTTTTAATAAAACTAAGATATTAAATATTTTTTTTGATTTTATTACTATAGATATAGTAAAAAAAAAATTATTTATGCATTTAATACCTCTTAGATTAAGAGGAGAAATTTTAAATTTTGATATTATATTTAATAATAAAGTATATGTTACTAAAGGTAAAAGGATTACTATTAAATATATTAAAGAAATGGAAAAAGATAATGTAAATTATATAGAGATTTCTAAAGAATATATAATAAATAAAGTTACAGCAGAAGATTATAGAATTAATTTATCTGAAAATAATTTTTTTATTTTAGAATCTAATACTAAATTGAATTTAGAATTATTAGATAAAATATATGATTCAAATATTTTAAATATAAAAATTTTATATATTAATGAATTAAATCATGGTTCTTATATATCTAATACATTATTAATAGATAACACTTTAAATTATAAAGAAGCTTTGATTGATATATATCGTATTATAAGACCTGGAGAGCCACCTACTTTAGAAGCTGCTGAAAAATTATTTAATAGTTTGTTTTTTTCTGTAGATAGATATGATTTATCTAAAGTTGGTCGTATGAAATTTAATTTATCTTTAGGTAGAAAAGATATTAATGGTTCAATGATTTTAGATTCTAATGATATTGTTGATACTATAAAAAAATTAATAAATATTAAAGATGGTATAGGTAATGTAGATGATATAGATCATTTAGGTAATAGAAGAATACGTTCTGTAGGTGAAATGATTGAAAATCAATTTCGTATTGGTTTAATTAGAATTGAAAAAACTGTTAAAGAACGCTTATCTTTAAATTTACCAAACAATTTGTTTCCTAAAAATATTATTAATTCTAAGCCTTTGTCAGCTATTATAAAAGATTTTTTTTGTTCTAGTCAATTATCTCAGTTTATGGATCAAAATAATCCTTTATCTGAAATTACTCATAAACGTAGAATTTCTTCTTTAGGACCAGGAGGTTTAACAAGAGAAAGAGCAGGTTTTGAAGCTAGGGATATTCATCCTACACATTATGGAAGAGTTTGTCCTATTGAAACACCTGAAGGTCCTAATATAGGTTTAATTAATTCTTTATCAATATATGCTCGTGTTAATGATTATGGTTTTTTAGAAACACCATATAGATTAGTTAAAAATGGTTATGTTACTAAAGAAATACATTATTTGTCTGCTATAGAAGAAGGTAATTATATTATTGCTCAAGCTAATATTAATTTAAATAAATTTAATTATATTAAAGATGAATTTATTATTTGTAGATATAAAGGAGAATTTAATTTATTTAATTATATTCAAATTAATTATATGGATGTTTCTCCTCAACAAGTAGTTTCTGTTGGTGCTTCTTTAATACCATTTTTAGAACATGATGATGCTAATAGAGCTTTAATGGGTGCAAATATGCAACGTCAAGCAGTACCTTGTTTAATACCTGATAAACCATTAGTAGGTACTGGAATAGAATCTGTTATAGCAAGAGATTCTGGTATATTAGTTTTAGCTAAAAATGATGGTATCATAAAATATGTAGATTCTTCTAAAATAATTGTTGAAAATAATATTATTTTAAATAAATTTAATTTACATAAAAAAATTGATATTTATAATTTAATAAAATATTCTCGTTCTAATCAAAATACTTGTATAAATCAAAAACCTAATGTTATTTTGGGTGAATTAATTAAGAAAAATGATGTTTTAGCTGATGGTTTTGCTACTGATTTAGGAGAATTAGCATTAGGACAAAATGTTAGAGTAGCATTTATGCCTTGACATGGTTATAATTTTGAAGATTCTATATTAATTTCTGAAAAAATAGTTCATAAAGATATATTTACTACTATACATATTCAAGAATTATCTTGTATATGTAGAGATACTAAATTAGGTTCAGAAGAAATTACTGCTGATATACCTAATGTAAATGATTCTATTTTATCTAGATTAGATGAAAGTGGTATTATTTATATAGGAGCAGAAGTTTTTAGTGGAGATATTTTAGTAGGTAAAATTACACCTAAAGGTGAAACACAATTAACTCCTGAAGAAAAACTTTTAAGAGCTATTTTTGGTGAAAAAGCTTCAGAAGTTAAAGATAGTTCTTTAAGAGTTCCTAATGGATGTAATGGTACAGTAATAGATATTCAAATTTTTACTAGAGAAGGAATTGTAAAAGATAAAAGATTATTAAATATAGAAAAAATACAATTAAAAAATATTAAAAAAAAAATTTTAAATGAATTAAATTATTTTAAAAATATTTTAGTAAATTATGTTAAAGACATTTTAAAAAAAGACAATATTAATTGTTTATTATTAAATTACGAAAATATAAGTAAATTAAAAATATCAAATTTATCTACAAAAAATAAAATTAGTAATTTATTAAAATCTTATAAAAATTTAGAAAAAATATTTAATAAAAAATTAAAAAAATATGAAAGTAAAATTACTCAAAGTAATGAATTACCTCCAGGAGTTTTAAAGGTAGTTAAAGTATATTTAGCTGTTAAACGTCAAGTTCAGGTAGGAGATAAAATGTCTGGTAGACATGGTAATAAAGGAGTTATATCTAAAATTTGTTCTATTGAAGATATGCCATATGATAAATATGGTATTCCTGTAGATATAATATTAAATCCTTTAGGAGTACCATCAAGAATGAATATAGGTCAAATTTTAGAAACTCATTTAGGTATGGTAGCTAAATCTATAGGTGATAAAATTAAATCTATGTTAAATAATAATGTTGATATTAATAAAATTAAAAGTTTTATTCAAAAAATATATTCTATTAATAATAAAAATATTAATTTAGATTTATTAAGTGATGATCAGTTTATATTATTAGTAAAAAATTTATCTGAAGGTTTTCCTATTGCTACTCCTGTATTTGATGGAATTAAAGAAAATGAAATAAAAGAGTTGTTTAAAATAGTTGGTATACCTAGTTCAGGTCAAATTGATTTATATGATGGTTTAACGGGTAAAAAATTTGAAAGACCTGTTACAGTAGGTTATATGTATATGATGAAGTTAAATCATTTAGTAGATGATAAAATACATGCTAGATCTACTGGTTCATATAGTTTAATTACTCAGCAACCTTTAGGTGGTAAATCACAATTTGGTGGTCAAAGATTTGGTGAAATGGAAGTATGAGCTTTAGAAGCTTATGGTGCAGCTTATACTTTACAAGAAATGTTGACTGTTAAATCTGATGATGTAAATGGTAGAACTAAAATATATAAAAATATAGTTAGTGGTAATCATCAAATGGATCCAGGAATGCCAGAATCTTTTAATGTTTTAGTTAAAGAAATTTGTTCTTTAGGTATTAATATTGAATTAGATGATAATTAATTTTTAATAAAGTATTTATTTTTTAATTTTTTAAAGGTTATTATTATTGTGAATAATTTTACAAGTTTTTTAAAAAAATCTCTTAATAGAGAGTTTAATTCTATTAAAATAACTTTAGCATCTCCTAAAATTATTAAATCTTGGTCTTATGGAGAAGTTAAAAAACCAGAAACGATTAATTATCGTACTTTTAAACCTGAAAGAGATGGTTTGTTTTGTTCTCGTATATTTGGACCTATAAAAGATTATGAGTGTTTATGTGGTAAATATAAAAGACTTAAATATAAAGGAGTTATTTGTGAGAAATGTGGTGTGGAAGTTACTAAAACTAAAGTTCGTCGTGAAAGAATGGGTCATATAAAATTATCTGCTCCAGTAGCTCATATATGATTTTTAAAATCTTTACCTTCTAGAATAAGTTTATTATTAAATATGTCTTTACGTGATGTAGAAAAAATTTTATATTTTGAATCTTATATTGTTATTAATCCTAAAGAAAGTAATTTAAAATTATATCAAGTATTAAGTGAAGAAGAATATTTAAATTTTTCTGAAAAATTTCATAATAATTTTGATGCACGTATGGGTGCTGAAGCTATACAGTATTTATTAAAAAATATTAATTTAAAAAAAAAATATAAAAAATTATTTAAAAAATTAAAAAAAGTTAATTCTGAAATTAAAAGAAAAAAAATTACTAAAAGAATAAAATTGATAGAATCTTTTATTAATTCTGGTAATAAACCTGAATGGATGGTATTAAATATATTACCTGTTTTACCTCCTGATTTAAGACCTTTGGTTCCTTTAGATGGAGGTAGATTTGCTACTTCAGATCTTAATGATTTATATAGAAGAGTAATTAATCGTAATAATCGTCTTAAAAGATTATTGGATTTATCTGCTCCTGAAATAATTATTAAAAATGAAAAAAGAATGTTACAAGAAGCTGTTGATGCATTATTAGATAATGGTCGTAGAGGTTTTATAATTACTGGTTCTAATAAGAGACCTTTAAAATCTTTAGCTGATATGATTAAAGGTAAACAAGGTAGATTTAGACAAAATTTATTAGGTAAAAGAGTAGATTATTCAGGTAGATCAGTTATAACAGTTGGACCATATTTAAATTTATATCAGTGTGGTTTACCTAAGAAAATGGCTTTAGAATTATTTAAACCTTTTGTTTATGGTAAACTTGAGAGTCAAGGTATTGTTAATACTATTAAATCAGCTAAAAAAATGGTTGAAAATGAAGAAGAAATAGTTTGAGATATTTTAGAAGAAGTAATTAAACAACATCCTATTTTACTTAATAGGGCACCTACATTACATCGTTTAGGTATACAAGCTTTTGAACCTTTATTAGTTGAAGGTAAAGCAATACAATTACATCCTTTAGTTTGTGCAGCTTATAATGCTGATTTTGATGGTGATCAAATGGCTGTACATATACCACTTACTTTAGAAGCTCAATTAGAAGCTAGAGTATTAATGATGTCTACAAATAATATATTATCTCCTGCTAGTGGTGAACCAGTTATAGTTCCTTCTCAAGATGTAATTTTAGGTTTATATTATATGACGAGAGAAAAAATAGGTTGTATTGGTGAAGGAATGTTAGTATCTGATAGTAATGAAGCTAAAATTTTATATACTAATAATTTAGTTAGTTTACATACTAAAATTAAAGTTAAAATTATAGAGTTTAAAAAATTAGATAAAAATAAATTTAAGAAAATTAAATATATATATGATTCTACTATTGGTAGGGTAATATTGTGAAGTATTTTTCCTAAAGGTTTATCTTTTTCTTTAGTAAATAAAGTTTTAAATAAAAATAAAGTTTCTAAAATTTTAAGTATTTGTTATAAATTATTAGGTTTAAAGAAAACTGTTATTTTTGCAGATAATATTATGTATATGGGTTTTAAATATGCTACTATTTCAGGTTCTTCTGTTAGTATTAATGATATGGTAATACCTAAAAACAAAAATGATATTATTAAAGAAGCTGAAAATGAAGTTAATGATATTCAAGATCAATTTCAATCTGGTTTAGTTACTGTAGGAGAAAAATATAATAAAGTTATAGATATATGAGTAACAGCTAATGAAAAGATAGTTCAATCTATGATGGATAATTTATCTGTAGAATGAATTAAAGTTAATGGAGTTCTTAAAAAACAAGATTCTTTTAATAGTGTTTTTATGATGGCTGATTCAGGTGCTAGAGGTTCTGAAGCACAAATAAGACAATTAGCTGGTATGAGAGGTTTAATGGCTAAACCTGATGGTTCTATTATTGAAACTCCTATAACTGCTAATTTTAGAGAGGGTTTAAGTGTATTACAATATTTTATTTCTACTCATGGTGCTAGAAAAGGTTTAGCTGATACAGCTTTAAAAACTGCTAATTCTGGTTATTTAACACGTCGTTTAGTAGATGTTGCACAAGATTTAGTAATTACTGAAAAAGATTGTAAAACTAAAAAAGGTATTTTAATGTCTTCAATTATAGAAGGTAATGATATAAAAGAATCTTTAAGAGAACGTATTTTAGGTAGAGTATTATTAGAAGATGTATTTTGTCATAATTCTAAAAATATATTAGTTAAAAAAAATACATTATTAGATGATAAATATTGTAAATTAATAGAAAGATCTGCTATTCATATAGTTAAAGTTCGTTCTGTTGTAACATGTAAAACTAGTTTTGGTATATGTTCATATTGTTATGGTTTAGATTTAGCTAGAGGATATTTAATTAATAAAGGTGAAGCTGTAGGAGTAATAGCAGCTCAATCTATAGGAGAACCAGGAACACAATTAACTATGCGTACTTTTCATATAGGTGGTGCAGCATCTAGAGTTTCTATAGATTCTAATATAAGAGTTAAAAATAATGGTATATTAAAGTTAGTTAATTTAAAATTTATTACTAATACTGATGGTAATTTAGTAATAATTTCTCGTAATGTAGAATTAAAAATTATTGATAAGTTAGGTTTAATAAAAGAAAGTTATAAATTACCTTATGGTGCAATAGTAAAAAAAAAAGATGGTGAAGAAGTATTTTATAATGAATTAATATCTTTTTGAGATCCTCATATTATTCCTATATTTACTGAAGTAAGTGGTTATGTTCGTTTTATTGATATGTATGATGGACAAACTATAGAACATAAAATTGATGATATTACTGGTGTGTCTACTATTGTAATTTTAGATCAAGTAGATAGAAATATAAATAAAGATTTTAAACCTTCTATTAAAATAGTTGATAAAGATGGTAATAATATATTTATTCCTGGTACTAAAATAGTAGTACAATATTTTTTACCTAGTAAAACTATTATACAAGTAGAAAATTATTCTTATGTTAATACTGGTGATGTATTAGCTAAAATTTCTAAAGAATATGGTGGAACAAAAGATATTACTGGAGGTTTACCTAGAGTGGCTGATTTATTTGAAGCAAGGAAACCTAAAGATTCTGCTATATTAGCTAAAATATCTGGTGTAATAAATTTTGGTAAAGAAACTAAAGGTAAATATCGTTTAATAATAAATAATTTAAATAATAATTTTTTTCATGAAGAAATGATACCTAAATGAAAACAATTACATGTTTTTGAAGGAGAATTTGTAGAAAAAGGAGATATTATTACTGATGGAGTAGAATCAGCACATGATATTTTAAAATTAAGAGGAGTAGAAGAAGTAACAAAATTTATTGTTAATGAAGTACAAGATGTATATAGATTGCAAGGTGTTAAAATTAATGATAAACATATAGAAGTAATTATAAGACAAATGTTGCGTAGAATAACTATTTATGATTCTGGTGATTCTTTATATTTAAATGGAGAACAAGTAGAAATTTCTAGAATTAGATTGGTTAATAAAAATTTATCTAAATCTAATAAAAAATTAGTAAAATATACTCGTAATTTATTAGGTATTACTAAAGCATCTTTAGCAACAGAATCTTTTATTTCTGCTGCTTCTTTTCAAGAAACAACTAAAATTTTAACTGAAGCGGCAATATCAGGTAAAAAAGATGAATTAAGAGGTTTAAAAGAAAATGTTATTGTTGGAAGATTAATACCTTCAGGTACTGGTTATTCTTATCATTATAAAAAAAATAAATATAAATTAATAAAAAAGAATATTAAATATAATTCTAATGAAGAATTAGCTAGTGTAAATTTGAAAAAATTATTGAATTATCAAGATTTATTGAAAAAATAATGTATTTAAAATTTAAATTAATAAATTTTTATTAATAATGAAAAAAATAATTTTTAGTGCTATTCAGCCTAGTGGATTTGTTACTATAGGTCATTATATAGGTGTTTTAAAAAAATGATTTTCTTTACAAAGAAAATATAATTGTTTTTATTGTATAGCAGATTTACATTCACATACTAATATTTTAAATGTAAAAAATATATATATATTAGATATTCTTTCTATTTTATTATCTTTAGGAATAGATTATAAAAAATGTACTATATTTTTACAATCTCATATAAGTGAACATTTACAATTATATTGATTATTAAATTGTTGTACTTATTTAGGTGAATTAAAACGTATGACACAATTTAAACAAAAATTAAAAGAAAAAAATAATAAAATTATTAATTGTGGTTTATTAAATTATCCTGTATTAATGGCAGCAGATATATTATTATATAATTCTAATTATATAATAATTGGTGAAGATCAAATACAACATTTAGAATTTACTAAAAAAATAGCAAAAAGATTAAATAATTTTTTAAATTATAAAATATTTAATTTACCAAAATATATTTTATCTAGTTGTTCTAAAGTTATGTCATTATTAAATATTAAAAAAAAAATGTCTAAATCTGATATTAATAAAAATAATGTTATTTATTTATTAGATAATCCAGATTTAGTAGCTTTTAAAATTAGAAATTGTGTTACTGATAATGATTTTCCTCCTAAAATTATTTTTGATTTAATAAATAAACCTGGAATATCTAATTTATTAAATATTTTATCTTGTGTTAGTAATATTAAAATTTATGATTTAGAGAATAAATTTATTGGATATTCTTATAAAGATTTTAAAGAAATAGTAATTGATAAAGTAAATTCTTTTTTAGTTTCATTACAAAATAAATATTTTTTTTTTCGTAGAAAAGAAAATTTTTTAAAAAAAATTTTATTAATTGGAAAATTAAAAGCTAAAAAAGAAGCTAAAAAAAATATGTTGTTAATTAAAAAAATATTAGGTTTTTTTTAATTATTTATCATAATATAGGTTTTATATAATGTTTTTTTAAATATATATTAGTTTTTTTAAAATGATTACATTTAAAAAATTTTTTTGCTGATAATGGTGATGGATGAGAAGAAAATAAAATTAAGTGTTTTTTTTTATTTATTATTATTTTTTTTTTTTGAGCATATTTACCTCATAATATAAAAACTATATTTTTTAGATTTGAATTTATATATTTTATTATATTGTTTGAAAATATTTCTCAACCTATATTTTTATGTGAACATGGTTTATTTTTTTCCACTGTAAGAATAGTATTAAATAAAAATACACCTTGTTTAACTCAATTTATTAAATATCCATGTTTAGGTATTTTAAAATTTTTAAATTCATATTTAATTTCTTTATATATATTTATAATAGATTTAGGTGGTTTAATTTTAGGAAGTACAGAAAATGCTAATCCATGAGCTTGATCTTTATTACAATAAGGATCTTGACCTATAATTACTACTTTTATATCTTTAAATTTTATTAACTTAAATAATTGAAAAATATTTTTTTTTGGAGGATAAATTGTTTTTTTTTTATATTCATTTTTTAAAAATTTTATCATTTTAAAAAAATATTTTTTTTTTTTTTCTTTGTCAAAAATTTTTTTTCAATTTATCATTTTTTTTTATTTTTTTTTATATTTATGTATAAAAAAATATTATTTTTTATATTTAAATATTTTTTAATACTTTTTTTGGATAAATTAATAATTTTATTTATTTTTTTTCCTTTTTTTCCTATTAATATAGGAATATATTGTTTTTTTTTTACGTATATATTATATATAATATATAAATTATTATTAATAATATATTTTTTTTTTATTTCAAATTTAAGGAAATAAGGTATTTCATCACCTATAAATCTAAATATTTTTTCTCTAATAATTTCTTTAATAATAAATATATTACTATGAGGAGTATTTATTTTTTTTTTAAAATAAATTTTTGATTTAATAGAATATTTTTTAATAATTTTTTTTATTATTTTAATATATTTTTTTTTTTTTGCACATATAGGTAATATAGTATTTATTTTAGTATAAGATTTTATTTTTTTAATATAAGGTAATAAAATACTTTTATTTTTAATTTTATCTATTTTGTTTATTATAATAATATAAGGAATTTTATATAAATTTAATTTATTAATTATTCTAAATTCTTCTAAATTTTTTTCTTTTTTAATTATTAAAATTATTAAATTTATTTTTTTTAAAATTTTATAATTATTTTTATTATTTAATATATTATTAATATTTTTATGTAAATCTTTTATAAATTTTATACCTGGAGTATCTATATATATATATTGTTTTTTAGGTTTGTTATATATACCTCAAATATTTTCTTGAGTAGTATATTTTTTTTTTGATGTTATAGATATTTTTTTATTTATTAATTGATTAAATAATGTTGATTTACCAACATTAGATTTACCTATTAATATAGTAATACATATATTTTTTTTTTTTATTTTCATTATTTATATTTTTTTAATTAAACCTATTTTAGCTAAAGCTTTTTTGGCAGATTTTTGTTCTGCTTTTTTTTTACTATATCCAGTTCCTTTAGTAATTTTTTTGAGTAATTTTATTTTACATTTAACTGTAAATATTTGTTCGTGTTCTTTTCCTTTTTTATTTGATATATAATATTTTGGTAAAGGTAATTTTTTTTTTTGTAGATATTCTTGTAACATAGTTTTATAATCTTTATGATTATTTTCTATATTTAACATTTTTTTATTGTTTCCATTATTAAAAAATAATTTTTCAATTGTGTTTTCTACTATATTAATATTTTTACTATCTATAAATATAGCTCCTATTATAGCTTCTAAAGTATTAGCTAAAATAGATATTTTATATTGTCCTAACATTTTTAATTCTCCTTGACCTAATAAAATATATTTATTTAATTTAAGTTTTTGAGCAATTTTAAATAAATTTTTTTTATTTACTAAATTAGCTCTTATTCTAGTCATAAATCCTTCTTTTTTATTAAAAAATTTTTTATATATTTTTTTAGTAATAATAAAATTTAATATTGAATCTCCTAAAAATTCTAATCTTTCATTATGAATATAACTATAACTTCTATGTGTTAATGATAAAGTAAGTATTTTTTTATTTATAAATTTGTATTTAATTTTTTTTTCTAAATAAAAAATTTTAATCATAAAGATATTTAAATAATTTTACCTATTCTATTTAATCTTATTCCTGTTGGTCAATTATTATATTGTTTTTCTAAACTCATTCATATATATTCTGCTTTACCAATAATTAAATTTTTATGTACAAAACCTCAATATCTACTATCTTCACTATTATCTCTGTAGTCTCCCATAACAAAGTACATATTTTTTGGTACTATTCATTTTTTTTTTTTTTTAAGAAAATTTTTATTAAATGATATAAGTAATATATTATATTTTTTATTATTTATTTGTTCTGTTTTTTCTGTTAGAAATATAAATTCTGATTTTTTAGGAAAATATTTTTTTTTTTTTATATTTCAAAAATATTCTTTTATTTTATTATTATAATTTATTTCTTCTATATAAAAACTTTTTTTTTTTGCAATATATTTAACTATATTAGTATTATTTTTATATTTATATATTTTAATTTCTTTTTTTAATTTATCATATATTATTGTATCTCCTGGTAAACCTATTATTCTTTTAATATAATTAATTGTTTTATTTTTAGGATATTGAAAAACTATTATATCTCCATAAGTAGGAGTTTTAATATTTAGAATAGTTTTATTATTTAATGGATTTTTTATATTATATGATAATTTATTTACTAAAATTAAATCACCAATTAATAAGTTAGGCATCATTGATGCTGAAGGTATTTGAAAAGGTTCATATATAAATGATCTAAATATAAATATACTTATTAATATAGGTAATAATTCTATTAATGAATTAATTATAATGATATTTTTATTTTTATAAAATATTTTTTTTATTATATATGATAGTATACTTAATACTATTATTATAAATAGTATTCTATTAAGAATAATCATTTTTTTACATTATTTTGAGTGTTTTAAGAAATATTTCTTGTGGTATAAATATATTACCTATTTTTTTCATTCTTTTTTTACCTTCTTTTTGTTTTTGAAGTAGTTTTTTTTTTCTAGATATATCTCCTCCATAACATTTAGAAGTAACATTTTTTCTCAAAGCTTTTACATTACATTTAGTAATTATTTTATTATTACATAGAGCTTGTATATTTATTTCATATTGTTGTTTTAGTATATTATTTTTTATAATTTCTATAATTTTTTTACTATATTGAAATATATTTTTTCTATGTATTAATATAGAAAATCCATCTATTTTTTTTTTATTTATTATAATTTCTGATAAAACTATATCAGATTTTTTATATTTTTTAAATGAATATTCAAAAGATGCATATCCTTTTGATAGAGATTTTATTTGACTACTAAAATTAGTTATTAATTCTGATATAGGTAATTCGTAAGTTAAATTAACGTTATTTTGTGTAAATAATATTTTTTTTTGTATTCCTCTTTTATCAATACATAATTTAATTATATTACCTAAATATTTTGATGGAGTAAAAATATTACATATACATATAGGTTCTTGAATATTTTTAATTTCATTTTTATTTGGTAAATTAATTGGATTATTTATATAAAATGTTTCTTTTTTTTTATTAATAATTTTATAATTTACTGTAGGTAAAGTAATAATTATGTTTAAATTATATTCTCTTTCTAATCTTTCTTTTACAATTTCTAAATGTAATTGACCTAAGAAACCACATCTAAATCCAAATCCAAATATTGGTGAATTTTCTTGTTTGAATATTAAAGATGAATCATTTAAACTTAATTTTTTTAATGATTTTTTAAATTTTATAAAATTTTTATTTTCGTTAGGATATAAACCAGCATATATTTTAGGATTAATTATTTTAAATCTATTTATTTTTTTTTTAGAAGGATTTTTATATTTTGTAATAGTATTACCTATATTAAAATTATTAATTTTTTTAATATTACAAGATATTCAACCTACTTCACCACATTTTAAATGTGTACGTTTTTTTTTTTTAGGTGTATTAACATAAATATTTTCTACATTATATATTTTTTTTTTATTTATAAATTTTATTTTTTCGTTTTTTTTTAAATAACCGTTGTGTATTTTAATTAATAAAAATGTTCCTAAATAATTATCAAAATATGAATCTATAATTAATGCTTGTAAAGGATATTTTTTATTTCCTTTGGGAAAAGGTATTTTATTAATTATATTATATATAATTTTTTTTATACCTATATTTTTTTTTGCTGAACATAAAATAATTTTTTTTTTTTTTATATTTAATAAATTTTTAATTTGTTTAGTTATTTTTTTTAAATTTTTATTTATTAAATCTATTTTATTTATTATAGGTATTATTTTAATATTTAATTTTTTAGCTATATTATAATTAGCTATAGTTTGAGCTTGTATACCTTGTGTTGCATCTATAATTAGTAGAGCTCCTTCACATATATATAATGATTTTGAAACTTCATATGAAAAATCTATATGTCCAGGTGTATCAATTAAATTAAATTTATATATATTATTTTTATATTTATATTTTAATTGTACACTTTGAGATTTAATAGTTATACCTTTTTCTTTTTCTAATTCCATATTATCTAATATTCTTTGTTGATTTTTATTAATTTTTTTACCTGTACATAATTCTATAATTCTATCTGATAAAGTAGATTTTCCATGATCAATATGTGCGATAATAGAAAAATTTCTTATATATTTTTGCATTTTAATTTAATTATGAAATTATTAATATTTTTATTATATAATTATATTAAATATATATTTAATTAATTAAAATATTAATATAGTTTATGAATAATGTTATTACAAGATTTGCACCTAGTCCAACTGGTTATTTACATATAGGTAATATACGTACTGCTTTATATTCTTGATTATATGCTAGAAAAAAAAATGGAAATTTTTTTTTGAGAATAGAGGATACTGATATTAAAAGAAATAATAAAAAATATGTAGATTATATTTTTTATGTTTTAGAATGATTAGGATTATACTGAGATGGAAAAATTATTTATCAATCTAAAAGAATAAATTTTTATAAAAAAATTATATTTAATATGCTGAAAAAAAAATTAGCATATAAATGTTATTGTAATTTTAATAGATTAAAAAAAATACGTAAAATTTGTTTATTAAATAATATTAAACCACGTTATGATGGATATTGTAGAAAAAAAAAAATAATAAATAAAAATAAGCCTTATGTTGTAAGATTTAAAAACTCTTTAGTAAATAATGTTGTTTTTAAAGATATAGTTTTTGGTACTTTAAAGATTTCTAATAATGAGTTAGATGATTTTATTATTTTAAGATCTAATGGTATACCAACATATAATTTTTGTGTTGTTATTGATGATTTTAATATGTCAGTAACTCATGTTATAAGAGGTGAAGAACATATTAATAATACTTTTAAACAAATAAATATTATTAAATCTTTAAATTATAAAATTCCTAAATATATACATTTACCTTTAATTTTAAATAAAGAAGGTAAAAAATTATCTAAAAGAGATTGTTCTTCAGATATTAAAAATTATATAAAATCTGGTTTTTTACCTGAATCAATATTAAATTCATTATTACGTTTAGGATGATCTTATAAAAATAATGAAATATTTCATATTCATGAAATGAAAAGATTATTTAATTTAAAAAATATTAAAAAATCTTCTTGTATTTTAAATTTTAGTAAATTATCTTGAATTAATAAATATTATATTAATAATATATCATATAAAAAATTATTAATTTATTTAAAAAATTTTTTTTTAATTAATAATGTTAAAATTAATTATGTTAGTAATTTTTCTGAAATTATTTCTTCTATTTTATATAGAAGTTATTTATTAAAAGATATATATAATTTTTATATTATTTTTGATGATAAAAATTTTTTTTTAGATATTAATAATTTATTAAAATTTAATAAAAATATTTTTATTAAATTATTATTATTTTTTAAATATAATTTTTCTTTATTATTTTTATGAAATATTAATAATATTAATGAAATTATATATTATTCATTTAAAAAGTTTATTTCTTTGAGTAAAAAAAAAATTTATCAAGTATTAAGATTTTTTCTTACAGGTAAATTAAATACTATCAATATATCTAGAATAATATTGTTACTTGGAATTAAAAAAGTTAAATTTAGGTTAAAATTTTCTATAAAAAAATTATTAAGTTTTTAATTTTTTTTTATTATATTATTTAATATTTTTAGTTGTTTATAATTATTTTTGTTATTTAAATAATTAATAATTGATTTATGTTTAAAATTACTAATTTTTTTTATATATATATTTTTTTTTCTAAGATTTATAAATTTATTAAATTTTTTAATTTTTTTTCCTATATATTTAGACGTTGATATACCAATATAAGGTATGGATAATGAATATATAAAATTTTCTATTTTTATATTTTTTATTGATTTTTTTATTGAAAATAGTATTTTTTTTGCTAATTTATTTTTTATATTAGGTATAGTAATAAGTTTTTTAATAGTTAATTTAAATAAATCTGATATACAATTAATATATTTATATTTTATTAATTTTTTAATTATTTTATTACCTATATTAGGTATATTAAAACCATTTTTAGAAACAAAATTTTTTATAATTTTTTCTAATTGTTCTGGACAAGTTAAATGAAAATAACATTTAGGTATGTTTTCTTTTATATTAATTTTTTCTTTACAGGATGGACATTTTTTAATTATATTATTTTTTTTAGTATTAGAAATAATTTTATTTATTTTTGGTATAACATCTCCTGCTCTTTCTACAATAATTTTATCTTTTATGTTAAGAGATATTTTTTTTAGAAATTTTAAATTATATAGATTAATTTTTTTTATATTTATACCATTTATATTAATTGGATTAATAATTATTATTGGTATTATAGTTCCATTTTTACCTACTTGATATTTAATATTTTTAACAGATGTTTTTTTTTTTTGAGAAGGAAATTTTCATGCTATTGCTCATTTGATATATTTTTCATTATTTTTAATTTTTTCTTGTATTTTTCTATTATTTATTTTTATAATAATTCCATCTATTTCAAAATCGATTTTTTTTCTATTTTTTTTGATTTTTTTATAAAAATTAATAATTTTTTTAAAAGATTTAGTTTTAAATGCATATTTATCTATTTTAAATCCTAATTTTTTTATTTTTTTTAAACATTTTGATTGTTTAAAAATTTTTTCTCTTGTTTTATTTATTATAAGATCATAACCTATAAAAGATAATTTTCTTTTTGTAATAATATTTTTATTTAATAATCTTATTGTTCCTGAAGTTAAATTTCTACTATTAGAAAAAATTTTTTTTTTATTTATTTTATAAAAATTTTTTTTTTTAATAAATATTTCACCTCTAATTTCTAAATATTTATTTTTTTTTATTTTTTTTATTTTTCTAGGAATAGATTTTATTACTTGTATATTTTTAGTAATATTTTCTCCATATATTCCATTACCTCTTGTTAATGCTTTATATAAATATTGATTTTTATATATTAAGCTTAAAGCTACTCCATCTATTTTTAATTCGCAAAAAAAATCTACTTTAGAATATTTTTTTTTAATTTTTTTAAGATATTTATATATTTTTTTAACTGAATATTCATTTCTTATTGATAACATATATATATTATGTTTAAAAGTTTTAAATCTTTTAATAAGTTTATAGTTATTTATTTGTGTAGGAGAATTATTAGATTTTAAATTAGGATATTTTTTTTCTATTTTTTCTAATTTTTTAATAAGTAAATCATATTTTATATCACTTATAATATTTTTATTTTTATTAAAATAATTAAAAGAATATTTTAAAATTTTTTTTTTTAAATTTTTAATTTTTTTTTTTATTTTTTTAAACATATAATTTATATTTTAATTAATATATTAAATATAATGTAATTAATATTAATATTTTTAATTTTTTTTTTTTTTCTATATATTACTTTTCACTTTTTATTATTATATTTTAAAAAAAAATTATTCTTATATTTTTTTATATTTATATAAATTAAATATAGTTTTTTAGCTCATTTTATTGTTCTTAAATATATTTTTTTTTCTCCAATGATTATAATTTTTTTTTTTTTTTTTTTAGCTATATTCAATGCTTGAATAATAGAATTAGTAAATATAGTTTTTTTTTTTTTAAAATTTAAATTATTATTTTTTTTAATATTTTTATCAATAATTATATTAATTCTTTTTTGAATTTTTTTTTTTATTAAAATTCATATTTTTTTTTCTATTATAATAATTTTATTATTAGTTTTTTTTTTGAGTCATTTTATATTTTCTTTAATTTTAAAATATATTTTTTTTTTAATAATATTATTTGAATTTATAATTGACATTATACTTATCATAATTTACTCAATTTATTTTTATAAATAATATAAAATTATTTTAAAATTTTTTTATATATTTAAATTTTAATATTTACTATAAAATTATTTATTATTTTTTTTTAAAAAAAAATATTTAATTTATTATATATATCTATGTATTTTAAAATTTATTTAAATAAATTTTAAAATTTAATATTTTTTATTTTTTTGAAAAAACAAATTATTTTATAATTTTAAATTTTTGTTAAATATTTTAATAAATATATAAATATTATATTAATTATTTTTTTTATAATAATTATATTCATAATTATTAAATGTATTAATAAAATTAATTTTTAAGTTAAATTTTTTTTTTATTCATTGACCTAATTTTTTTATTCCATATATTTCAGATATATAATGTTTCATAATTATTACATTAATATCATATTCTTTAAATATATAAAAATTGTTTTCTAATATTTCTCCGGTTATATATGTGTCAATATTATAATTTAAAATAGATTTTTCTATAAATTTATTTCCTAAACCACTACATATTCCTATTTTTTTAATATTTTTTTTTTTACTTTTTAAAAAAATAATATTTTTATGTTTTTTTTTTATTATTTTTATAATATTATTGTTAATATTTGTTTTTCCTATTAATACTGGAAAATTATTTGTAGGTAATATTTTAATATTAATATTAAATTTTTTTGCTATAAGAACATTATTTCCTATTTTAGGGTGTATATCTAAAGGTAAATGTCAAGTAAATATATTTATATTATTAGTTAGTATTTTATAAATTCTTTTTTTTTTTATTCCTATAATATTAGGAATGTCATTTTTTCATAGTATTCCATGATGAGATATTAATGTATCAGCTTTATAAAATAAAGCTTTTTCAATAATAAAATTATTTATACTTACACATGTTATAATATGTCTAATTTTTTTTTTCCCTTCTATTTGTAAACCATTAATAGAATTATCTTTTATTTTATTAGAATTTAAATATTTATTTATAATATTGTTTAACTTAAAATTATTCATTTTTTTTTACGGAGGTAGAGAGATTCGAACTCTCGAACGTATTACGTTGACGATTTTCAAGACCGTTGCCTTAAACCACTCGGCCATACCTCCTTAAAATTTAATATATTAATGTACCTTCTTTTTTACCCATTATTATATTATATAATGCGTTTTTTTTGTATATATTATATATATGTATAGGTAATTTATATTTTTTAGCAATATAAAAAGATACAGTATCCATAATTTTAATATTTTTTTTGATTATTTTATTATAACTTATTTTATGAAAAAATTTAGCTTTTTTATTTATATACGGATCACTATCATATACTCCATTTACTTTTGTAGCTTTTATAAGTATATTAGATTGTGTTTCTATAGCTTTTAAACATGCTGCTGTATCTGTAGTAAATAAAGGATTACCTATTCCAGAAGTTATAATAACTATATTATTTTTTTTTAAATATTCTTGTATTTTAATATAATTATAAGGTTCACATATATTATAAATATTTAAAGTAGACATTATTTTAGTATTTATATTTTTTTTGTTTAAAAAATTATGTAAAATTAATCCATTTATTATAGTAGATAACATTCCTGATTGATCTGCTATTGTTTTATCTATATTTAAATAATTTAAATTTTTACCTCTTAATATATTACCACCTCCTATAATAATAGAAATTTGGATTTTTTTTTTAAATATTTTTATTATTTCTTTAGTAATAAAAATCATAATATTTTTATCTATAATATTTTTTTTACCTAATGATTCACCACTTATTTTTAATACTATACGTTTATACATTTTTATATTTTTAATATATGAAAATTTATTATTTTTATGTTATTTTTTTTAATATAATTTGAAACTAATTTTTTATTGTTAAAAATAAATTTTTGTTTTAGTAATGTAATACTATTTAATTTTTCTTTTATTTTTTTTCTAATTATTTTTTTATTTTTTTTTTCTGAAGTTAAAGAAATAATTTTTATATATTTTTTTACTGTATTATATGGTATATTTTTTTTACTTATATATTTAGGTTTCATAGCTGTTATATGCATAGCTATTTTTTTGATTTTTTTATAATTTATGTTTTTATTTTTTGTTTTTATTTTTAGTAAAGTACCTATTTTGTTATTATTATGTATATATTTACATAAATATTTTCCTTTTATATAATATATTTTTTTAATTATTATATTTTCTTTAAATTTTAATATTAAATATTTTATTTTTTTTTTAAAAATATTATTTATTTTTTTAGTAGTTATATAATTATTTTTTAAAGAATAATTTATTATTTTTTTAATAAAATTTGTTATTTTTTTATTTTTAATTGTGAAATCTGTTTCACAATTTATTTTTATTATAATACCTTTATTTTTTTTAATTTTTCCAAATATACCTCCTTCTTTAGTTTTTTTATTTTTATTTATTTTTTTTTTTTTTAAATAAATAATAGATTTTTCTAAATTAAAATTATTTTTTTCTAATGCTTTTTTACATTCTATAATACTTATAGAAGTAATTTTTCTAATTTTTTTTAATATTTTTATATTCATAAATTATTTATTTAATGTATTTATAATATTATTACAATATCATTCAATAGATTTAGATGAATCATCATTTCCTGGAATTATATAATTTAATCCATTTGGATTTGTATTAGTATCTATAATTGCAAATGTTATTATTTTTAGTTGTTGTGCTTCTTTTATAGCTAAATTTTCATAGTTAGCATCTATTACAAATAAAGCATCTGGTAAACTATCCATATTTTTAATTCCATCTAAATTGTTTTTTAGTTTTTTAAGTAATCTTTTTTTTTGTAATATTTCTTTCTTAGTTAATTTATCTAATAGACCACTTTTAGATTGTTGTTCTATTTCTTTTAAAAAATTAATTGATTTTTTAACTGTTTTTCAATTTGTTAATGTTCCACCTAATCAACGATTATTAATAAAATATTGATTACATTTTATAGCTGTATTTTTAATAAAATTACTTGCAACTTTTTTAGTACCTACAAATAATATTTTTTTTTTTTCTTGATTTATTTTTTTTAGTTTTTTTAATGCTATATAAAATAATTTTATTGTTTTATCCAAATTTATAATATGTATTTTATTATGTTTAGTATATATGTATGGTTTCATTTTTGGATGCCAATATTTTGTTTGATGTCCAAAATGTATTCCTGCATTTATCATTTTTTTAATAGAAAAATTCATTTTTAAGATCCTCTTTTTTTTAATGTTATTTTTTTATATTATATATAGATATTTTATATAAAAAAAAATAATTAATATAGATAAAAAATAAATTTATGATTTATATAATTAAAAATCTTAAAGATATTGAAAATATTAAAATTTCAGCTAAAATAGCATCCGAAGTTTTATATTATATTTCTAAATATATAAGACCTGGTATTTCAACAGGTAAAATTAATGATATTTGTTATGATCGTATAGTTAATTATTATAATGCTTATCCTGCAGCATTAAAATATATGGGTTTTCCAAAATCTATATGTACTTCTATTAATAATATAGTTTGTCATGGTATTCCTTCTTATAATTGTATATTATCTGATGGTGATATTGTTAATATTGATATAGCAGTATGTAAAAACAATTATTATGCTGATGTATCTAAAATGTTTTTTGTTGGTAAACCTAATTATTTAGCTATTAAATTATGTAATATAACTAAAAAAAGTCTTTATTTATCTTTAAAATGTATTAAAAATGGAGGTAAAATTAAAAATATAGGTAAAATTATACAAAATTATGTTAATAAAAAAGGTTATTCTGTAGTCAAAAATTATTGTGGTCATGGTATAGGAAAAAATTTTCATGAAGAACCTCATATATTACATTATAAAAATAATTGTGATTTAAATTTTAAGTCTGGTATGGTATTTACTATTGAACCTATGATTAATTTAGGATCTAAAAATACTATTATTATGAATGATGGATGAACAGTAAAAACTAAAGATGGTAATTTATCTGCTCAATATGAACATACTATTTTAGTTACAGATAATAGTTATGAAATATTAACTTTTTGAATTTAAATATTTTTTCCATAATATATTTCTTTCATTTCTTTTCATAAAAGAGAAATAATTTTTTTTTTTTTTTTAAATTTATTTCTTTGATATTTAAAATATAATTATTAAAATTAATGTTTTTAAGTATCATTTTGGTATGAAAAATATTTTCTTGATAGATATTTATATCCATTAAATCGTATTTTTTTTTAATTTTTTTATTTATAAAATTTTGTATAGAATTAATTTTATGATCTATAAAAATTTTTTTACCATTTATATTTCTAGTGAATCCTCTTATTTTATAATCTATAGTTAATATATCTGATTCTAATTTACTAATAAAAAAATCTAATGCTTTCAATGGAGATATTAATCCACAAGTAGATATTTCTATATCTACTCTAAAAGTTGATATTTTTCTTTCAGGATGACTTTCTGGATAAGTATGTACACAAATATGACTTTTATTTAAATGCATTAATATTGTTTTTGATTCAATTTTTTTTTTTTTTTTAATTTTTTCTTCACTTATTAATATTGTAACACTTGCACCTTGTGGATAATAGTTTTGTTTTGCTATATTTAATATTTTTGCTCCTATAATATTACATGTTTTTTTAAGGATTTTTGTTAATCTATTAGCATTATATTTCTTATTTATATATTTAATATATTTATTTTTTTCTATATTAGAGTTTGTATAATATATATCGTAAATACAAAAATTTAAATTTTTAGTTAAATTATTAAATCCGTGCAATTTTATTTTTTTCAATTCTTCACCTTAATAAATATTAATTTAATTTTTTAATTATAAATTGAGGTAATGCAAAACTATTAATATGTATCATTAAATTATAGTAATTAAATTTATATGAATTTATTTTATGAATTAATTTATTTTTATCTATTTTTTTTAAATTATATTTTTTTGATGCTCATATAAAAAATATATTACCACCATAATATGTTGGTACAGATGATTGATAAAAACCAGAATATTTAAATATTTTTTTAATTTTATTTAAATTTTTTAAAGATTGTTTTATTTGTAAAATAGTACCACTTTGAGATACAATTATACCTTTTTTTGATAAAGATTTATTACAATTTAAATAAAATTTTTTACTAAATAATTTTTTTCCTGGTCCTACAGGATCTGTTCCATCTATTATGATAATATCAAATTTTTTTTTATTATTTTTTATAAATTTTATACCATTTTTATAAATTATTTTAACTCTAGGATCATTAAATGAATTTTTATGTATTTGAAATAAATATTTTTTTGAACAAGAAATTATTTTTTTATCAATTTCTACTAAAGTAATAGATTGAATTTTTTTAAATTTTGTTATTTGTTTTAAACAACCTCCATCTCCACCTCCTATAATTAATATTTTTTTTGGATTAGGATGACTAAATAAAGGTATAAGACATATCATTTCGTGATATATAAATTCATCAAATTCTGTAGTTTGTATGATATTATCTAATATTAATATATTTCCTATTTTTTTGTTATTTACTATAAATATTTTTTGATATTTAGTTTTTTTTTTATAAATAATTTTATTTATATTAATAAATTGTCCTATATTATAATGTAATTTTTCTAATCATATTTTATTCATAAGTTAATTTTAAAATTTAATAAGTTAATTAAAAGATTATATTTAAATTTTTAAATAAAGTATATAGTTTTTTTTTAAATATTTAATTTATTATTTTTTTTTTTCTTTTATTTCTGACATTATTTTACAATCTATACATAAATTAGCTGTAGGTTGAGCTTCTAATCTTTTTATACCTATTTCTGTATTACATATTTCACAATAACCAAATTTTTTTTCATAAATTTTTTTAATAGTATTTTCTATTTTGTTTATTAATTTTTGTTCTCTATCTTTATTAATTAAATTGAATGTAAATTCTTCTTCTTGTACAACTCTATCTATAGGATCTGGAAAATTTATTGTTTCTTTATTATTAAAGTATTTTTTTTTTGTGTTTATAGTTAATTTTTTTTTTAAAGTAAATAAAATTTTTTTAAAATGTTTAATTTGTGTATTATTCATATATTTTTCATTATTTTTTTTTTTATATGGTTTTACTTTAGCTAAATCTAAAATGTTTAAAGATATATTTTTTTTTATGTACATATAAATTTTAATTTAATATTTATTAGTTAATGGTATAATTTGATTTAAATATATTTTTTTTTTTTTATTTATTTTATTTAATTTAAAATATCCAATTCTTTCAAATTGAAACATTTTATATTTATTTTTTAATATTGATTTTTCTATATATCCTTTTTTAATTTTTAAAGATTTTTTATTTATTGTAGATAAATATTTATTTTTTATATTTGGATTAGGTAAGTTAAATAATTTAAAATAAAATTTTATTTTTGTATTTAATAAATTTTTTTTGGATATTCAATGAACAATATTAATATTTTTATATTGTTTTTTTTTATAAAATTTACATTTTAAATATAAAATTTTATTTTTTTTGTTTTTTATAATTTTTTGTGGTTTTATTAATCCTGCATATTTTAATCTAATTTTTTTTTTTTTTAGTTTTTTTTTTTTAAAAAAAAAATTTTTAAAATCTTTTTTTTCTATATATATTTCTTTACTAAATATTATTTTTCTTTTTCCCATTTTTTTATTTATAGGATGATTAGGTACTGTAATATTTCATAAATATTTTTTATTAATATTTGTTAATATAATTTTAAATGGATTAATAATACCCATAATTCTAGGACAAATAATATTTAAATCTTTTTTTAAATATTTTTCTAAAATATTTATATCTATGATACTTTCTTGTTTACTGATTCCTAAAGATTTACAAAAATTTATTATAGATTTAGAAGTATAACCTCTATTTTTCATTCCTGATAAAGTTATTAATCTAGGATCGTTTCATCCTTTAATTATTTTTTTTTTTATTAATGTATTAATTTTTCTTTTTGAAGTTATATTATAACTAATATTTAATTTAGAAAATTCATATTGTTTAGGTTTATGTTTAATATTAAGATTTTTTAATATTCAATTATATAAATATCTATTATTTTGAAATTCTAAAGTACATATTGAATGTGTTATTTTTTCTATTGAGTCAGCTATACAATGTGCAAAATCATACATAGGATATATACATCATTTTTTTTTTGTTTTAGGATGTTTAGTATATTTTATTCTATATAATACGGGATCTCTTAAAGTAATATTTTTAGATTGCATATTTATTTTAGCTCTTAAACACATTTGTCCTTCTTTAAAATATCCTTTTTTCATTTTTTTAAATAATAATAAATTATTATTTATATTTCTATTTCTATAAGGACTATTAATACCTGGTTTAGTTAATGTTCCTCTATATTTTTTAATTTCTTTTATGGATAATTCATCTACATATGCTAATTTTTTTTTTATTAATTTTTTTGCATATTTATAATATATATTAAAATAATTAGAAGTATATTTTTCTTTTTTATATCATTTAAATCCTAATCATTTTATATCTTTTTTTATTGATTTAATATATATATTTTTTTCTGTATTAGGATTAGTATCATCAAAACGTAAATTACATTTACCTTTATAATCTTTAGCTATTTTAAAATTTATATATATAGATTTAACATGTCCTATATGTAAATATCCATTTGGTTCAGGTGGAAAACGAGTAATTATTTTAATATATTTTTTTTTATTAATATCATTATTAATAATTTTATATATAAAATTTTTTTTTTTTTTAATCATTATTTATTTTATAATTTAATTTTTTATATTTTATAATTTATAATGTATAATTTTATTATTTTTTATTCCTATACATTTAGATAATTTATTTTTTTTAATTAATTTTATAGTATAAAAAGCCATTTTGTAAGCTAATATTCTATCTAAAGCTACTGGTTTACCACCTCTTTGTATATGACCTAAAGATATTGCTCTTGTTTCTATATTAGTTTTTTTTTCAATTTTTTTTGCTAATTTTTGAATATTATATATATTTTCTGTAATAATAATAATATTATTATTAATATTATTTTGATTAGTATTTAAAATTTTTTTAATAATATTATTTTTTTTAATTTTTTTTTCTGGAGTAATAACTAATTCACATGAACATGCTAAAGAAGATGTAAAAGCTAAATTGCCACATTTTCTACCCATTACTTCTAATATACATATTCTATTATGTGATAAAGAAGTATCTTTAAGATTATCTATAGAATTAACGATAGTTTCTAATGCTGTAAAATATCCTATACAGTAATCTGTTCCTTTAATATCGTTATCTATTGTACCAGGTATTGTTATACATGGTAAATTCATATCATTTAATTTTTTTGCTCCTTTATATGATCCTTCACCACCTATTATAATTAAAATATCTATTTTTTTTTTTATATTTTTTATAATTTTTTTTCTTATTTTAATATTTTTTAATTTTGTAAATCTTGATGATTTTAAAAATGTACCTCCTATATTTCATATGTTTGATAAATTTTTTTTATTTAATAATTTTATTTTATTTTTATATAATCCATAAAAACCATTATATATACCATATATAAGAAAATTATTTTTTATACATAATTTAACTATATTAAATATAAATGTATTCATTCCTGGTGAATCTCCACCACTAGTAAGTATACCAATTTTTTTTATCATATTAGAATTTATAAAGTGTTATAGAAATTAATACTTTTAATATTAACAGATTTATTAATTATTTTTAAATATTTTATATTTTAAATATATTTAAATTTTATATTTTTATAAAATTTGATAATTTTATAAAATATTTTTTAATTTTTTTATGTTTTGTTATAATAATATTATTTATTTTAATTTATTTAAATTATAATGTTGATACAATTTTTAGGTACAAATGCTGGTTCTCCAAGTATTAAAAGAAATGTTACTAGTATAGCTCTTATTTTAAATCATGATATTTATGAAGTATGATTATTTGATTGTGGTGAATCTACTCAACATCAAATATTACGTACTTCTATAAAATTAAGTAGAATTAGTAAAATATTTATTACTCATATGCATGGTGATCATATTTTTGGTTTACCAGGATTATTAACTAGCAGGTCAATTAATAATGTTTCCAAAAAATTGGATATTTATGGTGGTAAAGGTATTAAATATTATATAAATATGTTTTTAAGAATGAGTAATTCTTATATTAATTTTCCTTTAAATATTTTTGAAATTAATGAAGGAGAAATATTTAATAATAAAAAATATAAAATTATTTCTTTTTTATTAAATCATACTGTTGAATGTTATGGATTTTATATTAAAGAAAAAGATAAAGTAGGTCATTTAAATGTAAAAAAATTAATTTTTGATGGTGTTTTACCTGGACCTATATATAAATATTTAAAATTAGGTAAAACAATTAAATTTAATGATGGTAAAATTATTAATGGTAAAAATTATTTAGGTAAAAAAATTAAAGGTAAAAATATAGTTATATTAGGTGATACATCTCCGTTAAAAAAAAAATATAATTTTATTTATAATGTTGATGTTTTAATTCATGAATCTACTTTAAAAAATAATATGTCATATTTAGCTAATATTAGAGGTCATTCTACTAATATACAGGCTGCAAATTTTGCTAAAAAATATTTTATTAAAAAACTTATTCTTACTCATTTTAGTTCAAGATTTAATTATAAAGATTTTAAAAATATTTTAAGTGAATGTATAAAAATTTTTCCTAACACTTATATAGCTTATGATTTTTCTATATTTAAAATTTAAATTTATATTTATTAAAAGATATTATTTTATTAATTATATATATAGAAATATAATTAATTATAAAACTAAGTATTATTTCTTGACTTCTATGTAATAATAAAAATATTCTACTACTAGTTAAAATTATTAATATTAATATAATTAAATAATTTATTTTTTTTTTTTTTTTTCAAAATAATATTATTCAATAACTTGTAAATATTGTATGTCCTGAAGGTAAAGAACTACTTTTTTTTATTTTTCATTGATTTATAATTCATTTAGGTATGTTTTTTTGATTAATTTTAATTTTTTTAGAAATAGTTTTATATGGTCTAGGTATATAAATAATTTTTTTAATTATTTCTTTTGTTATTAAAGATAATAATAATATACTACTAGATATAAGTATTATATATATAATATTAGAAATATTATGTATTTTTTTGTAAATATAAATAAGTATTATATATGTAATAATTATATAAGGATATTCTATTATTTTATTTATTAAAAAAAATATATATAATATTTTTCAATATATTATATTTATATTATTTATTTTTGTTATTATTTCTATAATTCTAAATATTATAGATATTTTTAATAATTTTTTAAATTCATTATTGTTTTTATTTTTTTTAATATTTATCATTTTAAATTATTAAATTTTAATTTTTTTAAATATAGAAAATTTATATATTTTATTTATATTTTTTATATTTTTTTTTTTTATTTTTTTTTTTTTTGTATAAAAAAAATATTTTTTTTTATTTATATTTTTTTCTATGTTATATAAATATTTTTTTTTAATTTTTATAAAATTTTTTATAAAATATATTTTTTTATTAAAAATTTTTTTAATTTCTTTTATTAAAAAATTATAATGTGTACATCCTATTATAATAGTATCTAATTTTTTATTTTTTATTTCTTTTTTAAAAATTTTTTTTATTTTATTAATATATATTTTTTTTTTTTTAATTTTTAATTCAGATAAATATACTAATTCTGATGAATATTTTTTAATTATTTTAATATTTTTAAATAAGTTTTTTTTGATGAAATTATTTATATATCCAGAATTAATGGTTAAATATGTACCTAAAAGTAAAATTACTTTTTTTTTTGTTTTTTTAAAAGATTTTTTTATATTTGGTAATGTTCCTATAATAGGAAATTTAAATTTTTTTTTTAAAAAATTTAAACTTATTATAGTAGCAGTATTACATGCTAATATTAATATTTTAATGTAATAAATATTATTTAAATATTTAACGATTTTGTATATTCTTTTTGTAATATATAAGTAATTTTTATTTCCATAAGGAAATTTTAAATTATCCATAAAATAAATTATGTTTGTTTTTTTAAAATATTTATGTGTATTTTTTAAAATGTATAGTCCTCCTATACCAGAATCTAAAAAAACAATATATTTTTTTTTAAACATATAGTTATTAAATTTTAATTTTTAAATTAATAAATTTTAAAATTAATTTTACCAAATTAATTTATTTATTATACAATATTATTAGTGATAAAATTTTTAATTATTTATTTTATTTAAGGTGATTTAATGTTTAAAGTAGGTATTTTTTTTGGTAGTGATACTGGTAATACAAAAAAAATAGCATATATTATATATGAAAAAATAAATAAATATTTTGATGTAAATATATCAGATATTTCTTCTAATTCTTTGAAAGATTTTAAAGATTTTGATATATATATATTAGGTACATCAACATGATATTATGGTGAATTACAATATGATTGAGATAATTTTTTAAATGATTTTAAAAAAATAAATTTTTTAAATAAAATAGTATGTTTTTTTGGTTGTGGTAATCAAAAAGATTATAGTAATTATTTTTGTAATGGTATTTACAAATTGTATAATATAGCTAAAAAAAATAATGCTTTAATAATAGGTTATTGACCTAATAAGAATTATTTTTTTCATAATTCTTCTAGTTTAATAAATAAACATTATTTTATTGGATTAGTAATAGATGAAATTAATCAATATAAATTTACTAATAAAAGAATTAATATTTGATTAAGTAAATTAATTATAGATATTTTTAATTTTAATAATTTTACTTAAATATTATGAAAAATATATATATTTTAGTAATAATATTTTTTTTGTCTTTAAATATTTCTTTTTCATGTAGTTTATTAACTAAACCTAAAATAATAGTTTATTTTTCTTCTAATAAAAATATTAAAATAGAAGATAAAATAGTAAATTATATTAATAATTCTAAAAAAGAAATTTTATTAGCTGCTTATAATCTTAGTAGTAAAAAAATTATAAATTCAATAATTAATGTTTATAAAAAAGGTATTAAAATAAAAATTTTATTAGATGGAAAAATTTTTAAAAAAAAAAAATATATTTTAAAAAAAATAATTGATTTAAATATACCTATAAAAATAAATTTAAATTATAATATTATGCATAATAAATTTTTGATTATTGATACTAAATCAGTAGAAACTGGTTCTTATAATTATACTTTTTCTGCAAATAATTTTAATGCAGAAAATATAGTTTATTTTAATTGTATGCCTAATATAGCTAATAAATATAGGAAAGAATTTTTTAGATTATGAAATATAAGTATGTGTTTAAAAAAATATTTTTATTCATATTAATTTTTTAAAAAATAATTATGGAGTTATTATGTCTTTTTTAACAATTAATAATATTGATTTATTAAATAAACGAGTAATGATTAGATTAGATTTAAATGTTCCTATATGTAATGGAGTAATTAAATCTAGTAAAAGAATAGATGCTTCTTTAACTACAATTAAATATGCTATTGATAAAGGTGCTATAGTTATATTAGTTTCTCATTTAGGTAGACCAATTGAAGGTATATATGATAAAAAATATTCTTTATTACCTATAGTAAAATATTTGGAAAAAAAACTTCATATTTCTATTGAATTTATAACTGATTATTTAACTAAAAAAATATTTTTTTCAAAATATAAAAATAAAGTTTTTATGTTAGAAAATGTTCGTTTTAATATTGGTGAAAAAAAAAACGATGAATATTTATCTAAAAAATATTCTAGTATGTGTGATATTTTTGTAATGGATGCTTTTGCTACTGCACATAGAATGCATTCTTCTACATATGGAGTTATTAATTTTTCTCCTATATCTTGTATAGGATTTTTATTTAATTCAGAAATTAATGCTTTATCAAATATTATATCTAATCCAGTTAGACCATTAGTATCTATAGTAGGTGGTGCTAAAATATCAACAAAATTTAATATTTTAAATTATTTAGGATCTATTTCTGATAATTTAATAGTTGGTGGAGGAATATCTAATACTTTTATATCTATAAATAATAATGTTGGTAAATCATTATGTGAACCTTCCTATGTTTATAAAGCTAAAAAATTACTTAGTAAGTATAATATATTTATTCCTATAGATTGTAGAGTAGGAAAAATATTTTCTAAAAATGCAAAATCATATTTACGTAATGTTAATAATATTTCTGATAATGAAGAAATAATGGATTTTGGTGATAAAACTATTAGTTTAATGAGTAATATTTTAAAAAATGCTAAAACTATATTATGAAATGGTCCTGTAGGAGTATTTGAATTTATTAATTTTAGAGAAGGTACTAAATCTATTACTAATATAATTAAAAATAATAAATTTTTTACTGTTATTGGTGGAGGAGATACTATTTCTGCTGTTGAATATTTTGGTATTTCTGATAAAATTTCTTATATATCTACAGGAGGTGGATCGTTTTTAAAATTTCTTGAAGGTAAGGATCTTCCTGTAATATCTATTTTAAAAGAAAAAGCAATTTTATTTTAAATTTTTAATAATTAAATTAATAATATTATGAATTCTTTAAGTTTTATTAAACCTGGTGTTTTATTTGGAAAAAATATAAGTAAAGTATTTAATTTTATAAAAAAAAAAAAAATAGCTTTACCTGCTATTAATTGTATAGATACTAATTCTATTAATGCTGTTCTTGAATCTGCTAGAAAATTGAATACTATAATTATTATTCAATTTTCTTTTTCTGGTTCTTCATTTTTTTTAGGTAATTCTTTATATTATAAAAATAAAATTAAGTCATCTATTTATGGTTCTGTATTAGGAGCTAAATATATTCATGAAGCTTCTGTATATTATAATGTTCCAGTAATTTTACATACTGATCATTGTACTAAAGAATATTTACCTTGATTAGATGGTTTATTAGAATATAATAAGGATTTTTATTATAATTATGGTAAACCTTTATTTAGTTCTCATATGATTGATTTATCAAAATGTAATATTAAAGATAATATAGATTTGTGTTGTTTTTATTTAAGAAAATTTAAAAAATTAAATATTAATTTAGAAATTGAATTGGGTTGTACAGGAGGTGAAGAGGATGGTTTAGATAATAGACTTTTATCACGTAAATATTTGTATACTTCTCCTGAAGATGTATTATATGCTTATAGAAAATTAATAAAAATTAGTAATTTTTTTACTATAGCAGCTTCTTTTGGTAATGTTCATGGGGTATATAAATCGCAAAATATATGTTTATTACCAGATATTTTATTAAATTCACAAGTATTAGTTAAAAAATTTTTTTCTTTGAAAGAAAATAATCCTTTAAACTTTGTTTTTCATGGAGGTTCTGGTTGTAGTAAAAAAATTATTAGAAAATCTATTAATTATGGAGTTATAAAAATAAATTTAGATACTGATATTCAATGATCTTCATGAAAAGGTGTATTAAATTATTATTTAATAAATAAAGATTATTTATCTTCTCAATTAGGAAATCCTAATGGTAATGATAAACCTAATAAAAAATTTTATGATCCTAGAGTATGAATAAAAGAAAGTAAAAAATCTATTGTTAAGTATTTAATTAAAATTTTTAAATTATTAAATTGTTCAAATTTATTAATTAATGATAATTAAATTTTAAAATTATAAATTTATATTTTTATTAATAATTTTTTATTATAAATAAAATAATTTTTTAAAAAATATTATTTTTATTTAATTTATATTTTTTTTTAAAAAAAAATAATTAAATGTAAGTTAAATTTTAATATATTAAACATTTTTTCCTGTTACTTGTATTTTAGGAACTAATATTGATCCAGCTCTTATATGAGAATATATATTGATATCATTACTCATATATAGTATATTCTTAAAAAGTTTTTTAAAATTTCCTGATATTGTGATTTCATTTACATAATGTTTAATTTTACCTTTTTTTATTAAAAATCCTGATGCTCCTTTGGAAAATATTCCTGTTGTTATATTTACTCCTTGACCTAGTAATTTATCTATTATTAATCCATAATTCATTTTTTTAACTAATTTTTTAAAATTAATATTTTTTTTATTTATAAAACATCAATTATGTATTCCTCCATAATTACATGTATTTTTCATATTTAATTTTTTAGATGTATATGTATCTAATATTCATGTTTTTAATTTTCCTTTTTTAATTATATTATATTTATAAGTATTTGAACCTTCGTAATCAAATGGTTTTGATCCTATACCTTTGTAAATAAATGGATTTTCTATTATATTCATTCATTTAGGTAAAATTTTTTTATTTATTTTATTTGTCATGCATGATGTTTGATTATAAATATTATAACCATTAATAATTTTACTTAAATATTTAAATATTTCTGTGCTAGTTTCTTTATTAAATATTACTGAAATTTTTTGAGTATATATTTTTTTAATATTTAATTTTTTATTAATTTTTTTAAATATTTTTTTACTTAAATAATGATGTTTATTAATTATGTCTATTAATTTATGACTACATATATATATATAATCTTGTTCCATAAAATATTTGTTTTTTATTATTATATCTACTATTATTAAATATAATTTAGAAGAAAATTTTTTTATTTTTTTATAATCGTTATATATTCATATACTAGTTTTATTTTTTTTAAATGTTATTCCTTCGCTTATTAAATTTTTATTTAAATTTAAAGTATTTTTTTCTATATTTTTTGAAATTTGAATCATATTTTTTATAGATATATTATCATTAAATATTAAACCTAAATTAGATTCATATTTTTTATTATATAAATTATAATCATTTAATTGATTACATTTATCTGAAGAAATATTTTTAATATTATTTTTAATATAATTAATACATTTTAAAATAGTTTTTTTTTTAAAATTATTACATGTTATATAATATTTTTTATAATTTTTATATATAATTATATTTATATTTTTATTTTTTATATAGTTTATATTTTCTATTTTTTGGTTTTTTATTTTTAAATTTGTTTCTTTATTTATTAATATTTTAATTTGTATATTTCCTTTAATATTTTTTTTTATTAAATTATATATTAAAATAATTTTTTTGTTTATTTTTTTTTTTTTTTTTTTTTTAGTGTTCATATTTTTAAATTATTATATTATAATTATTTATTATAAATTAATTATTTATTAAATCAAAATTATTTTAAAGGAGATTATAATATGAGTTTAATAAATATTCCTATTGGTGATAATATACCAGATGATATTTATAGTATTATAGAAATATCTTTAGGATCTTATCCTATTAAATATGAATATAATATAAATTATGGAGCTTTGTTTGTAGATAGATTTATTGATGTTCCTATGTATTATCCATGTAATTATGGTTATATTAATAATACATTATCTAAAGATAATGATCCTTTAGATGTTTTAGTTATATCTCTTTATCCTTTAATTCCTAAATCTGTAATTCATACTCGTCCTATAGGTATATTAAATTTGATAGATGAATCTGGAGAGGACAATAAAATATTGTCTGTTCCTAATTATGATGTTTCTGAACATTATAATAATATTCAAGATATTTATGATGTAGATAAAAATTTGTTAAATAAAATAAGTTATTTTTTTGAAAATTATAAATTTTTAGAAAAAAATAAATGAATTGAAAATAAAGGTTGAAAAGATGTTCATGAAGCTAAAAAAATAATTACTTCTTGTATAAAAATTAAATAGAATTTATTTTTTTTATATTTTTTATAGGATTATTTTTTTTATTTTTATTTAAATTTTTTGTTAATTTTGTTTATATTTATTTTTTTTTTTAGTTTTATTTAATTATCTTTTTTTTCTTCATTTTCTGTTTTTATTCCTACTAATTTTAATATTAATAAATATAAATTTATAAAATCTAAATATAATATTAAAGCTCCTAAAATAGAATATTTTCTAAATTGTTCATCGTATTCATTAGTAATATAATGTCCTATTTCTTTTAATTTTTGAGTATCTCAAGCTATTAAAATAGAGAAAGATAATATACCTACATATGATATTATTAATTCTAAATAAGTATTTTGTAAAAATAAATTTAATATTGTAGATATAATAATACCTATTAATGACATTAATGCTATATTACCTATTTTAGTTAAATCTTGTTTTGTACTATATCCTCATATACTCATTATTCCAAACATTATGCTAGTTGTTAAAAATGTTGTAGTTATTGATATATATGTATATATTAAAAATATACTTGAAATAGATAATCCTGTTAAAATAGAATAAAACATAAATAAAGTTATAGCAAAATTTGCTGGTATTTTATTTACCATATTGGATAGTATAAATACAACTATTAATTGAGTTATTAATATTGTAAATAAAAAAAAATTATTAAAGAAAATCATTTCTAATAAAAAAGGTATTTTAGTAGTAAATCATGCTGTAAATGATGTTAATAATAATCCACAAGACATTCATCCATATACATTATAAATATAAGAATGAATTGTATTTATACTACTATCATAGTAGTAATATGAATATTTTTTCATAATTAGTTTTACCATTTAAATTTATATATTTATATTAAATCAATTTATCATTTCTTTTCAAGCTTTTTTAGCTATTTTTTTATTATATGTATTTCTATAATCTGCAAAAAAACCATGTTGTGCATTTTTATAAATTATAATTTTATTTTTTTTATTTTTAAAAGTTATTTTTTTGATCATTTTATTTACTGTGTCAAGAGATATGCTTTCATCTTTTTCTCCATATAAACCTAGTACAGGTATTTTAATTTTGTTTCCTATATCTAAAGGGTGTATAGGATGATTATAGTTTTTTATACCTACTATTCTTCCATATCATATTACTGCAGTTTTTATATGAGATTTTTGAAAATATGATAATAATCATGTAATTCTACCTCCTCAACAAAAACCTGTTATACCTATTTGATTAGTTTTATATTTTTTTTTTAATCAATTTATCATATAAATTATATCACTAATAATATTTTTATCTGATAATGTATTTACTTGTTCTCTTAAATTATTAATATTTTGTTTAAAATTTATATTTTTAATTCTAAATAGTAATTCTGGAGCTACAGATAAATAATTATGTTTTGATATTTTTTTACATATACTTTTTATATTTTTATTAACTCCAAATATTTCTTCTATTACTATAATAATTTTTTTAGTGAAAGAAAAATTTTTAGGTTTATATAAATATATAGGTAATAATTTTTTATCTTTTGTTTTAATATATATTTTTTTTATTTTTTTCATGATTTATTATTTAAATTATTTTTTGAAAATTAAATATTTAATTTTTTAAAAGAAAATATTTATTCATTTATTTTTTTTTTAAATATTTTACTAATTTTAAATTTAATTTTTTTTTTTGAGTATATAATATATTTTTTTTTATTTTTTGGATTTTTTCATTTTTTTTTTTTGGTTTTTTTTAAAAAAAAAATTCCAAAATTTTTTATTTTAATAATTTTATTATTTTTTATATAAAAAATTATTTTTTTAAAAAAAAAACTAATTATTAAATTAATTTTTTTTTTACTAATTTTTTTTTTTTTTTGAATATAATTAATTATATCATTTTTATTGTAGTTCATTTTTAATCTTTAATTAATGCAGAAAATTTTTTTTTTAGCATTTTTTTACATTTATAAATTATTTTGTTTATTTCATTATCTTTTAAAGTTTTATAATTATCTTGTATTAATATTCTTAAAGTTATATTTTTTTTATTTTTTGTTTTTAATTTTTTATTTGTATATGTTTTAATAACATTAATTTTTTTAATTCTATTTACATTTATTAAAATACATTTATTAATTATTTTTGTTATTCAAATATAATTAGGAATTATTATAGTTATATCTCTAATAGTACTAGGATATTTAGATATATTTTTAATTTTTTTATTTTCTGAAAAAGAAATATTTTTAATTTTTATTTCGAATAAATATATAGGATATTTAAAAGAAAAATGATCTTGTATTTTTTTATTTAATTTACCCATAATACCTATTTTTTTTTTATTAAAAATTATTTTTGTATTTATATTATTATCTAATATTTTATATTTTGATTTTTTAATATTATATAAATAATATTTTTTAATTTTTTGAAAAAAAAATTCTAAATCTCCTTTTATATCATAATAATCAAATAAATGTTTTTTTTTAATAAATCAATTATCTTCATTTCTGTATCCATATATAATTGCTGAAAAAAAAAATTCTTGTTTAATTTTATTTTTATTTTTTTTATAACATGTACCTATTTCAAAAATTTTAATATTTTTTTTTTGTCTTTTAGTATTAAAATATATATTTTTAATTAATCCAGGAATTAATGATGTTCTCATAAATTCCATATCTTTAGATATAGGATTAATAATTTTGATATGTTTATAATTATTTTTAAAAATATTTTTATTTATAAAATTAGAAAAATGAAAATTTATTATTTCTTTATATCCTATATTTGTAAAATAATTTTTAATTTTATTAATTGTTGATTTATAATAATTTTTTTTATTAAATATTAATTTTGTATTTCAAGATTTATTAGGAATATGATTATATCCATATATTTTAATTATTTCTTCAATTAAATCTTCTTTAATTTTTAAATCATATCTTCATGAAGGAGTTTTTACATATATTTTTTTTTTTTTGATTATTAATTTACATTTTATTTTATTTAAAATATTTATAATATATTTTTTTTTAATTAAAATACCTATTTTATTATTTATTTCTTTATAAATTAAATTTATATATTTTTTTTTTTTTGTATTTTTTTTTTTAGTAATAATATTACTTATTTTTCCTCCACATATTTTTGTTAATATATATGCAATTTTTTCTAAAAAATAATTTTGTGTATTTTTGTCAATATTATTTAAATACTTATTAATTATATAAATACTATTTTTCTTTATTTTTTTAACATATTTTATATTATATAATGGTGCTATAAGTAATATTTTTTTTGTTTTTTTTTTTATTATAAATTTATTAATATTTATTAAATTTAAATAAATTTTATTTTTAATTTTTTGTAATGTTTTTTTTTTTTTATTATATTGAATAATTTTATTTAAGTTTAAACAAATTATTTTTTGACCAGATTCTATTAATATATATAATATTATATCTATAATTTTATTTTTGTTTTTTATATCTAGTTTTTTTAGTCTTTTTTTAATAAAATTAGGTGTTTTAAATTTATTTAAATTAATTTTTTTAATTATTAAATATTTATAATTTATAATATATTTTTTATGAATATTATTAAATTTAATATAGTAGTTATTTTTTATTTTTTTTTTATTTTTTTTTTTTTTTTTTTTTGTTATATATTTATTTTTATCTAATATTGATAATTCTCTTGCTAAACCATATACATTATTACAATCAAATCTATTATAAGGTATATTTATTTCTAAATAATTATATTTTTTAATTAAATTTATTTTTTTTTTTTTTTTTTTTTGATATAGAAAAAATATATAATTATTTTGTATTTTGTTTTTAAAATAATTAAAATATATTTTTTTTTTTATATTTTTTTTTTTTATTAATATAAATTTATTTTTTATATTTTCTTTAATATTATTTATATATATTGAATTATTATTATTTATTTTTATTTTTGATAAATATTTATTTATATTTTTATAAATTAATACTTTTTTAATAATATATTTTTTATTTATGTTATTTATATTAAAATTACTAACTTCAAAACCATTTTTATTTAATATATTAATTATATTTTTAATATTTAAGTTACTTTTATAATATTCTCTTATTCAATCTTCAAAAAATTTCATTATTTTAAAATTGATCTAAAAATTCTATGTTATTATTATATAGTGTTCTTATGTCAGATATATTATATTTAATCATTAATAATCTTTCTATTCCCATACCTAAAGCTAATCCAGAAAATTCTTTAGGATTAATTTTAAAATTTTTTAATATTTTAGAATGTATTAATCCGCATCCTAAAATTTCTAATCATTTTTTGTTTTTATATTTAATATAAACTTCTAATGAAGGTTCAGTAAATGGAAAATATGCTGGAATAATTTTTATTTGTATTTTTTTTCTAAAGAAAAAATTAATAAATTCATAAATAATATATTTTAAATTAGAAATATTTATATTTTTTTCTATAACTAAACATTCTAATTGATGAAACATAGGTGTATGAGTATTATCATAATCTTTTCTAAAAACACATCCAGAAGTTATTATTTTAATGGGTGGTTTATTTTTTTTTAAATATCTTGTTTGTATACATGATGTATGTGTACGTAATAATTTTTTATTATTTATTCAAAATGTATCTTGTATAGATCTAGATGGATGATATTTATCAATGTTTAATGAATTAAAATTATAGTATACATCTTCTATTTCTTTACCATAAATATTTTTAAAACCTAATTTATAAAAGAAAAATTCTATCTGATTAATTATTTTTGTAATAGGATGTTTATTTCCTTTATTTATATAAATCCTTCCAGGAAGGGATAAATCTATATATTTTTTTTTTTTTTTATATATATATATTTTATTTAAAGAAATAATTTTTTTTTTAATATATTTTTTTATATTATTAATATTTTTTCCAAATTTAGGTTTTAAATTTTTAGGGATATTTTTAATTAATTTTATTAAATTTGTAATTTTTCCTTTTTTACTTAAATATTTTATATTCAATTTTTGAATACATTTATAATTTTTAATTTTTTTAATTTCTTTATCAAATTTTATTTTTATTTTTTTAAAATTAAACATTTTTAGAGAATATTATTTCTTTATTAAATTCATTAATTGATTAAATGTTTGAAAGTGATTATTTATTAAATCTGCAAGTATTTTTCTATTAATTTTAATTGAAATATCATTTAATTTTTTTATAAATTTACTATAAGAAATTCCATATTTTCTTACTTTAGCATTAATTTGTATTATTCATAATTTTCTAAAATTTCTTTTTTTTTGTTTTCTATCTCTATATGAATATTGTCCTGATTTTATTGTTGCTTGATATGCTGATCTATATGTTCTAGATCTAGAACTATAATATCCTTTACATAATTTAATTATTTTTTTATGTTTTTTATGAGATATTTTACTTCTTTTAACTCTTACCATATTTTTCTCTTTTAGTATGGAATACTTTTAATAATTATTTTAGTATTTATTTTATTAACTATTTTTTTATTACGTAAATGTCTTTTTCTCTTTTTTTTTTTTTTAGTTAATATATGGCGTAAATTTGTTTGTTTAAATTTTAATTTTCCTGAAGGAAGTTTTTTAATTCTTTTAGATACTGCATGTATAGTTTTAATTTTTGGCATAATTTTATTTTTTTTTTTGGGGATTAAGAATCATAATAATTTGTCTATTTTCAGTTTTTTTTGAGAAAAATATTAATTGTGATATTTTAGATAATTTTTTTTTAATATTATGTAACATATTTAATGCTATATTTTTATGTATTATTTCTCTACCTTTAAATATCATAATTATTTTAATTTTATTTCCCTTATTTATTAAACGTCTAATATTTTTAATTTTTATATTTAAATCATTTATATTAGTATTAGGTCTAAATTTTATTTCTTTAATATGAATAATTTTGTTTTTTTTATTTTTTTTTTTTTTTTTATATATAAATTTTCCATAGTTTAATATTTTACATATTGGTGGATTATTATAAGAATTTATTTCTACTAAATCTAAATTATTTTTTTTAGCTATTTTAATGGCTTCACTTGTTTTAATTATTTTAATATTTTTAAAATTATCTCCAACAATTTTAATTATTGGTGATTTAATTTCATAATTAGTTTTATGTAATTTTTTGGTATATATTTTTTTATAAATTTTAATAATTTTCTCCTTTAAATATCTGCTCTTTTTTTTTAATTTTTTTAATTAATTTATTTATATCAGTTATATAAAATTTGTTGAATTTTCTTACACTAATTTTATTAGTAAGAATCTCTTTATCGCCGCATACTATCATGTAAGGTATTTTTTGTAAAGTATGTTTTTTAATTTTAAAATTTATTTTTTTATTTCTAAAATCTTTTGATCATCTAATATTATTTTTTTTTAATAATTTTATTATATTTAAGCAATATAATTTATGTTTTTTAGAAATATTAATTACTACAACTTGTATTGGTGCTAATCATATTGGAAATCATCCATTATTTTTTTCTATTAATATACCTATAAATCTTTCTAAAGATCCTAATATAGCTCTATGTATTATAAAAGGTTTTTGTAAAATATTTTTTTTATCTAAATAATTTATTTTTAATTTTTGTGGTAAATAAAAATCTAATTGTATTGTTCCACATTGTCATTTTCTGTTATAAGAATCTTTTAATATAAATTCTATTTTAGGTCCATAAAAAGCTCCTTCACCTTTTTTAATTTTAAAATTAATTTTTTTTTTTTTTAAAATATTAATTAATTTATTTTCTAATTTTTTTCATATTTTTATATTTCCTAAATATTTTTTTGGTTTTGTAGAAATAAATATTTGAATATTTTTTTTTAATTTAAATATTTTATATGTATCTAATGTTAAATTAATACATTGATTAATTTCTTGTTTAATTTGTTTTTTAGTACAAAATATATGAGCATCATCTTGGGTAAATGATCTAGTTCTCATTAATCCGTATAATGAACCAGAATATTCGTTTCTGTAACATATTCCAAATTCTGATAATTTTATAGGCAGATTTTTATATGTTTTTTTTTCTTGTTTATATATATCAATATGTCCTAAACAATTCATTGGTTTAATACATAATTTTTTTTTTTCAGATATTGTACTAAAAATAAAATTACTATAATTTTTTCAATGTCCACTTTTTTTTCACATATTTTTATTTATTAAAGATGAACTTTGAACTTCAATATAATTATATTGATTGTTTTTTTTTCTTAATAATTTTTTAATTTTTTCTAATAGTATAAATCCTTTGTTATGTCAAAATATCATTCCTGGAGTTTTTTTATTTATATGATATAAATTTATTTGTTTATTTATAATTCTATGATCATATTTATGTGTATTTTTTTTATTTTTATTTAAATAATTTAGGATTAAATTTTTATTTTTTTTAATTTTAAAATAAATTATTTGAATTTTTCTCTTTTTAATTTTTTTAATTGAAATTAAGTTAATTTTAAAAAAAAATAAATATTTTTTTAATAAATTTATTTTTAATATTTTAATTTTTTTAAATATTTTTTTACTGTATTTATCTTTAATATTTTTATTTTTTATTAAATGAATTATTTTGTTTTTAATTTTTTTTTTTTTTTTTTTAGATATTTTATTTTTATTAATAATATAAAAACTAATTATTTTATTTTTTTTTTTAATTTTAATTATATTATTTTTTTTAAATATTTTTTTTAAAGATATTTTTATTATATATTTAAATATACAAAATATAATTTTGTAACCTAAATATGAATTTATACTTATAAAGTTTATTTTTTTATTTTTTTTAATTTTTTTATTTAAATTAATTATTTTTTTATTTGTATATCCAGCTATATATAATTTATTTTTATTTTTTTTTATTTTTTTAATAATTTTTTTTAAAGAAACTTTTTTTTTAAATAAATATATTTTTTTTAAATATTTTATTTTTATCATTTTAATTACCAAATAATTATTTTATAATTATTATTATATAATTATTATTATTTTTTTTATTGTTTTTTAAAAATTATATATTTGTAGGTATATTGTGAATTTTAAAAATCATTTGTTTTTTTCTTTTTTTTTTGTTTTATTTTTTATAAAAATATTTGGTTTATTTGTTTATATAGATTTATGACATATAATTTTTTCTAGTTTAATAACTTGTTTATTACCTGATTTAGATCATTCTAGATCTTTTGTAAATTTAAATTTATTTTATTTTTTTTTTTTTAAATTTTTTAATCATAGAAAATTTACACATAGTTTTTTTTTTATAATAATTTTATTTTTTATTTTATTTTATTTAAATTTTATTTATTTTAATTTAAATTTAGATATAATTATAGGTATGTTATTAGGATATTTAAGTCATATTATATCTGATATGTTTACTTGTAGAGGAATATGATTTTTTTGACCTTTAAATATTAAAATAAGATTTCCTTTATGGTTTTTTTTTCGTGTTAAATTTTTTAGTTATATTTTTTTTACTTTATTTATTTATTATTTTTTTTTATAATAAAATATATATGTTTATATTATATCAATCTAATGATTTAGAAGTATTACAATATGTATTACTTTATAAATTTAAAAAAAATAAAGAATATACAATATTTCCTAAGACTATATTAGTACCAGATCATAATTTATCTTTTTTTTTAAAAATTTTTTTATCTAAAAAGTTAGGTATTTGTGCTAATTTTAATTTTTTTTTACCAGCTAAATTTATATGAAATATATATAGAACTTTAATACCTGAAATACCTAAAAAATATTTTTTTGAAAGAAATAATTTAATTTTTGTAATTATGAATATATTACCTAAATTATTAGATTTTAAAGATTTTTTTATACTTAAAAAATATTTACATAATTTAAATAATTATAATAAATTGTTTAGTTTATCTTGTAAAATAGCTGATATATATGATAAATATTTAATGTATCGTGTAGATTGATTATATAAATGAGAAAAATTTCTTTTAGTAGATGATTTAAAAGATAATATTCATCAATTATGGCAATCTATTTTATGAAGAAAAATTATTTTTTTTTATAATAAAAAATTTAATTGTACTTGAAATAGATGTAAAATTTATTATAAATTTTTAAAATATAAAAATAAAAATTATTTTAATTTTTTTAAAAAAAAAATACCTGATTTATTTATTTTTAATATATCTTATTTACCTCAAATATATTTAAATACTTTATATATATTATCTAAATATATAAATATACATTATTTTGTTATTAATCCTAGTTCTAAATTTTGATTTGATCGTTTTTATTTTAGTAAAAATAATATATTTATTTTAAAAAAAAATATTACAGGTATAAATTTTAATTTATATAAAAAAAATTTTTTTTTATTAAATAATTGTAATTTTTTAGCTGAATATTTATTTTTATTAAATCAATTTAATTTTATTGAAATAAATTGTTTTGTTAAATTTACTAAAAAAAATATATTAAATAATATTAAAAATAATATTTTAAATTTTAAAAATTATTTTATTTTTAAAAAATATTTAAATAAAAAAAAAAATGATGATTCTTTAATTATTAAAGATGCTAATGGTTATATAGATGAGTTAATAAAATTAAAATTTTTTTTATTAAATTTAGTTAAAAAAAAAAAATATTATATTCATGATATTATTGTTATAGTAAGTGATTTAGATAGATATTATCCATATATAAAAGCTGTTTTTTCTGATAGTTTATGTAAAAAATATTTACCTTTTCATATTATGGAAAAAAATTTTTCTTATGATAATAAAATATTAAATTTATTTTTAAATTTATTAAATATTTCAAATTTTAAATTTAATTTTAGTACAATTTTATATTTTTTAAAAAATAAAGTTTTTTTAGATAAATTTAATATTAGTATGAATGAATTTAATATTATTTCAAATTTTATTAAAAATGATAGTATTTGTACTAATATTAATAATTTTTTAGTTAATGATAATTTATATAAATTTAATTATTTAAATTTATTAAATAGTATAAAACGTATATTATTAGGTTATTCTATAAATAAAAAATATTGTTTTTGAAATGAATTAATACCTTATCCTACAATAAGTAATGATTATTTTTATACTTTAATAGGTAAATTATCTGATTTTATATTTAAAATATTAAATTGAAAGGATAATATTAATAATAAATATTTTTTATATGATTGAATAAAAATTAGTAAAATTTTTTTAAATGATTTTTTTCCTAAAAATATTATTAAAAATAATTTTTTTTTAAACTATAAAATATGATTTTATTTATATCAAAAATATAATTTTATATCTTTTAAAAAAAAAATTAAAATTGATTTATTTATTAAAATTTTTGTAAAATTTTTAATTAAAAAAAAAAGTAAATTATATTCATTTAGTAATTTAAATTTTTCTTCTTTTGTAACTTTACATGGTATACCTTTTAAAGTAGTTTGTTTCTTGGGTTTAAATAATAATATTTATCCTAAATATAAATTAAATTATAATTTTGATTTAATGTATTTTGCTCCTAGAATAGGTGATAAAAATAAATTAGATTATGATAAATATATTTTTATGAAATTATTATTATCTGCTCAAGAAAAAGTTTATATTAGTTATTTAAATTTTTCTTTTTTAGAAAATATAAAATGTTTTCCTTCTATTTTAGTAAAAAATATTATTGATTATTTTGAGGAAAGTAATTATTTATGTAAAAATAAGATTAAAATATATAAATTTTATTTTTTAAATATTAAAAAAAAAGAAAAAATAAAAAAAAATAATTTTTTAATTAAAATTAAAAAAAATAAAAATATTTTTTTGTGTAATTTTTTTTTATTTTTATCTAATCCTATTAAATATTTTATTTTTTATTTTTTAAAAATTAATTATTTTATATTAAATGAAAAAAATGATTATGAAAAATTTTTTCAGTTAAATATAAAAAAATTTTATTTTTTTAGATTTGATATAATAAATTATTTTTTAAAATATAAAGTTATAAATTATAATATAATATATTATTTACAATCTTTAAATTTATTTCCTATTAATTCTTTTGGTAAAATATTATGAGATAAGGAAAGAGAAAAAATGTTTTTTTTAATTAATAAAATTAAAAATTATTTTTTAGATGTAAAAAAATATAATTTTTTTATAAATATATTTAATTTTAATTTATATGGTACCATAAATTTATGTTCTAAATATGGGGTTATAAAATGATTACCTAAAAATTTAAATTTAATAGATGCTTTATTATTTTGAATAGAACATTTAATTTATTGTTTTTTAGGTGGTAATAAATATAGTTATATTTATGGTTATAATGGTGTATGAAGTTTTCCTCCTATAAATAAAAAATTATCTCGGATTTATTTATATAAATATATAATTTTTTATTATTATTTTAATGTTAAAAATATTTTTTTTTTACCTAAATCTAGTCATTTTTGAATATGAAATGTTTATGATTTAATAAATAAAAAAAAAAATAATATTTTTATAATAAAAAAAATAAAAAATAAATTACATGATTTTTTATATGGTAATTATTTTATGAATGGAGAATTAAATGATATATATATATATTATTATATTAAAAAATTTAATTTAAAAATTGATTTTGATTTTATTATTTGTAGAGCAGAAGATTGATTATTAATTATGTTTAATTATTTAATTTTTAATATTTAATTTTATGTATAAAGAAAATAATTTTTTAAATATGTATTTAGGTAAAATTAATTTAATAGAAGCTTCTGCAGGAACTGGTAAAACAAATTTAATATCTTTATTATATTTGCGTTTATTATTAGGTATAAATATAGAAAAAAATTTTTTAAATTTAACAATAAATAATATTTTAATTGTTACTTTTACAGATTTAGCTACTTGAGAAATTAAAAATAGAATTTTAAATAATATTAAAAATTTGCGTTTATCTTGTATAAAAGGTTATTGTATTGATGATTCTATAAAAGATATTTATTTTAATATAAAAAATATTATTAATATAAAAGATTTATTGGTTTATTATGAGTTTTTTATAGATAATATTTCTGTATTTACTATACATAGTTTTTGTAAAAAAATTCTTTATTCTAATTTTATTGAATCAAATATTAACTGTGATTCTATTATTATAGATTATGAAAATAATTTAATTTATGAAATAATAATTTTATTTTGACGTAAATATTTTGTTTCTTTATCTATTTTTTTAGTAAAAATAATTTTAAGTTTATGAATTAGTCCTATAAAATTATTTAATTTTTTATTACCTATATGAAATTTAACATATTTATCTTATGATTTATTTAATAAATATTCTTCTATAGAAGATTGTTATAATAAAATAATATTTTTTATTAATAAATTTAAAAAAGAATTTTTATTTAATTATGATAATATTTATAATTTTTTTGTTAATAAAAAAATATTTCATTTTTCAAATATAAATAAATTATTTTTAAAAATTAAAATATGATGTAAGGAAGAAACAATTGATTTTTTTATACCTGATTGTTTAAAAAAAATTAGTTTTAGTAATTTAATTAAAAATTTTAGTATTATATTTCTTTGAAAATTTTTAAATTTTTTAAAATATATAGATAAAATTTTTTTAAAAGTACAAGATTTTCGTAATTTCATTATTTTATTTTGTATTAAATATATTAATAATAAAATTTATAAAATAAAAAAAAAAAAAATGTATATTAGTTTTAATGATTTAATTATTAATTTAAATAAAGTTTTAATACAAGATAAAAAATTTATATTAATTAATATAATTAGAAAAAATTTTCCAATTTTATTAATTGATGAATTTCAAGATACAGATTTTTTGCAATTTAATATATTTAATAATATATATATAAAAAATTTTTCTAATTTAAATACAAAATTAATATTAATAGGTGATCCTAAACAATCTATTTATACATTTAGAGGAGCTAATATTTTTAATTATATAAAATCTAAAAGAAATATAGATTTTTTATATACTTTAAATATTAATTGACGTTCTTCAAAAAATTTTGTAAAAAGTATTAATTATTTATTTAGTAGAATTAATAATCCTTTTCTTTTAAAAGAAATTAAGTATTTACATGTAAATTATTCTTTGAAAAATAATTTTTTTTTAATTAAAAATAATAATAAAGATTTTTCTATAAATTTTTTTGTTTTAAAAAATTTAAATTATAAAAAATGAAAATATAATATAGCAAAAATATGTGCTTTAAAAATATGTAATTTATTAAGTAGTAAAAAAAATTTTTTATTTAATGGTAAAATTAAAAGATTAATTATTCCTTCAGATATAGCAATATTAGTTCATACTAATTATGAAATAGAATTAATTTTTAATGTTTTTAAAAAATATTATTTACCTATTGATACATATTTAGATAAAAGTAATGTTTTTCATACTTGTGAAGCTAAAGAAATTTTTTTTTTACTTAAATCTATTTTAAATCCTGAATCTATTACATTATTAAGTAGTGCTTTATCTACCTCTTTTTTTAATTTTGATTTTATATATATTAAAAATATTATTGATAATGAATATTTTTTAAATAAATGAATTAATATATTTTTTTTTTATAAAAATATTTGAGAAAAAAATGGTATTTTAGCAATGATAAAATATATATTAAAAAATAAAAAAAAAATAAATAAATTTAATGAAAATAAAAAAATATTAATTAATAATATTATTCATATTTGTGAAATTTTAGAGGAAAAATCTTTAGTTATAAAAGATAAATTATTATTAATTTATTGATTAAATAATAAAATTTCAAGTTTTATAAATAATAAAAAATATTATATTAGATCTTTAAATTATAATAGTGGTATAAAAATTTCTACAATACATAAATCTAAAGGTTTACAATATAATATTGTTTGATTACCTTATATTTTAAATTTTAAAATAAATAATAATTATTTTTTATTTCATAATAGAAATACTTATAAATTAAATATAGATTTATATAAATTTAAAAAAAATTTTTTTTATAATAAAGAGGAAATTAATTCTGAGGAAATGCGTTTATTTTATGTAGCAATTACTAGATCTATATATCAGTGTAATATTTTTTTATATGAGATATTAGGTAATAAAAATAAAAAATTTTGTTTTACATATTTAGGTAGATTATTAAGTTATGGAAAAAAATATAATTTTTATAATATTAAAAATATTATAAATATTTATTTTAAATTTAAACATATATATTTTTATTTTCTTAATTTTTTATATTTTTTAAATAAAAATTTTAATTTTTTAAATATTAAAAAAAAAAAAAAAAAAAACTATTATTTTTTTTAAAAATATAAAATATATATTAAATTTTTCTAATTTTATTAACAATAAATTTTTTAAAAATGATTTATTAAATATTAATTATATTGAATTTAAAAATTTTAAAAAAAAAAAAAATGGTAAAAAAATTGGTATTTTTTTTCATAAATTTTTAGAAAAAAATAATTTTTTAAATTTATTAGATAATGATAAAATTTTATATTATATGTTAAAATTTAATATTAAAAAAAAAAAATTTTTTTTTATTAAGAGAATATTATTTAATATTTTGAATGTTAAATTATTTAATAATATAAGTTTAAATAGTAAAAAAATTTCTTTTTTTTATAAAGAATTTGATTTTTTTTTACCAATAGTAAAATCATTTAATTTTAAAAAATTTAATAAAATTATTAAAAAATATGATAATATTTCTAAATTTAGTCAAGATATTAATTTAAATAAAAATAATTTTAAAGGTTTTTTAAATGGAGTAATAGATTTATTATTTATTTATAATAAAAAATATTTTATTGTTGATTATAAAACTAATTGATTAGGTTATAATTATATTGATTATATAAATAAAAAATTATATAAAACTATGAGTTTATATCGTTATGATATACAATATCAATTGTATACATTAGCTTTACATAATTTTTTAAGTTTAAATATTAAAAATTATAATTATAATATTAATTTTGGTGGAATATATTATATATTTTTACGTGGTTTACTATTAGATAATAAAAATAATTCTGTTACAGGTATTTTTTATACTAAACCTAATTATTTGTTAATTAATGAATTAAATTGTTTTTTTAAAAAAAAATAATGTTTAGAGAAATAGAATATTTTATATTTAAATGTATTAAAAAAAAAGAAATAAATTTAATAGATTTATATTTTTCTAAAATATTTGATAATAATAGTTTTGAATCTGATGTAATTATGTTATTAACTATGTTAATTAGTTTATCTAGTAGAAAAGGTAATATATGTTTACCTTTATCAAAAATATTTAGTAAAAATATATTTTCTAATTATATATTAAATTTTTTGAATTATTTTTTTTTAAAATATATATCATTAAATGATTGTATAGAAATTTTATTTAAATGAAATATTTTAAGTAAATATTATTATTCAGTAGTTACACCTTTAATTTTTTATAATAATTGTATTTATTTATATAAATTTTGAATATATGAAGAATATGTAATAAATTTTATTAATTTGAATTTTTTTAAAAAAAATAATATTAATTTTAATAAAAAAAAAATATTTAAATATTTTTGTAAATATAATTTAGATATATATCAAAAAATTGCTATTATGAGTGTTTTAGTAAATAAATTTACTATTATTTCTGGTGGTCCTGGTACGGGAAAAACAACTTTAATATCTATATTAATTTTAATTTTATATAAAATATTTAAATTTAAAAATAATAGTTATATTAAAATTATTTCTTTTACTGGTAAATCTTCTTCAAATATTAATTTTTCTTTAAAAAAAAATTATAGTTTTTTAAATATAAATTCTTCTTTAAGAAAAATATTACCTTATAAAGCTATTACTATACATAAATTTTTAAAGTTTAATTATAATAAAAATACTATTCTTAATAATATTAATATATCTATTTTAATTGTAGATGAATCATCTATGATAGATATATCATTAGCATATTATTTATTTTCTTCAATAAAATATGTGAAAAAAATTATTTTTTTAGGTGATAGTAATCAAATAAGTTCTATTGAACCTGGTTCTTTTTTTAATACGATATGTAATTTATATATAAAAAATTTTAATTTAAGATATAAAATTTTTAAAAAAATATTTTTAAATTATTTTACTTTTTTAAATAAATATAATATTTATTTATCTTATATAAATAATATTTCTTTTTTAAAAAAAAATTATCGTTTTAGTAAAAATGTTTATTTATATAAATTTACTAATTTTATTAAATTAGGTTATGTAAAATATATAGATAATTTTTTATATGAAAATAATTTTAAAAATAATTTTAATTTTTATGATTCCGATAAATATGATTTTAATTTTTTATTAAATTTTTGTATACAAAATTATATTAAATATATTAATTTTATAAATTTTAAATTTAATTTAAAAAAAATATGGAAAAAATTTAATAAATTTCAAATTATTTCAGTTGTAAAAAAAACTCGTTATGGAATTAATTTTTTAAATAAATATATTAATTTTTTTTTTTTAAAGTTTAATTTGGTAAAAAATATAATTTATTTTCCTAATTTAAATTGTTATCATTATATGGGTGAACCATTTATTATTACTAAAAATAATAATGATTTAAAATTATTTAATGGAGATTTAGGTTTTTTTATTTTTTTAAAAAAAAAATTTAAATTATTATTTTTAGATTTTAATAAAAATAATAGATTTATTTATAATATTAATTTAAGTGATTGAAATAGTACTTGAGTAATAACTGTACATAAATCTCAAGGTTCAGAATACAATCATATATTATTAGTAATACCTAATTATTTTTCTCATTTATTAAACAGAGAATTAATTTATACGGCTATTACACGTGCTAAAAATAAAGTAACTATATATTCTAATAAAGATATTTTTCTTTCTAGTATAAAAAAAAAAAATGTTTTTTTTAGTAATATGGTGAATAAATTATTAATTTAAATATTAAAACTAATTTATGATTAATTATTATCAGTATATAAAATTATTAATAAAATTATTTATGTTAATTAATCCTATAGGATTAATTCCTGTATTTATATCATCAATAGATAATATTATAGAAAAAGAAAAAAGAAAGTTTAATATTTGTATAAATTTAATAACATTTTTTATATTATTATTTACTTTTTTATTAGGTAAAAATTTTTTAAGTTTATTTGACTTAAATATTAATATATTACAAATAACTGGAGGTTTTTTAATTTCTTTAAATTCTTTAAAAATTTTAAAAACAAAAAATTATGAAAAAATAAAAAAAAAAAAAAATAAAAAAATTAGTTATATTAAATTACTTACTCCTATATCTTTTCCTTTAATGGCTGGACCTAGTTCTATATCTATGATTATTACCTATAGTTCTAGTTGTAGAAATTTTATAGAATATTTTTTTTCTATTATTTCTATAGCTTTTTTTTGTTTTTTTTGTTGATTATTATTTGAATTAGTTGTTTTATTAAGAAATTATTTTTCTGATATAATAGTTTTATTTTTTAATAGAATATTTTCTATTGTTTTATTTTCATTTGGAATACAAATGATTTTATTAGGTATAAAAAATTTCTTTTTTTTGTAAATTTATTTTTAAATTTTATATTTTATTTTAATATATATATATTAATGATATTAAAATTTATTCAAGAAATATTTATACCTTTTTTAATATTTATTTCACATTTTTTAATTATTTTTAGTATTTTAATTATTTTTTTGTTATTAAATTGGTTAATATTTTTTTTTATATATTTAAATAAAATATTTAATATAATTAATTTATTTAAATTATTTTTTTGAATTTTTTTAAAAATAATAAAATTTTTGTGTATTTTTTTTTTTTTAAATGAATTTATTCATGATTTAATTAATTTATTATTTTTATATTTTTTTTCTATAGTTTTATAAAAAATATTTTTATTGTTATATATATTTTTATTACATTTTATAAATATAATATTTAATTTTTTAAATTTATATAATTCTAGTGATGATAAATAATATGTAAATTCTATATTTAATATTAAATATATGTATTTATTTTTTTTAAAATAAAGTTTATTAAAGATATTTTTTTTAATTAATTCAGTTAATTTTTCTATTTTTTCTATAAAATTTAATATAATTATTTTTTTTTTAAAAAAACAATTTTCAAAAAATATTTTTTCATATATATATTTTCATTTTTTTTTTTTATGTACTACTATATTAATAGTAGTACAATTATTAATTTTAGATTCAAGATATTTTTTAATTAATAATTTATATTTATGTTTTTTGTATAAATCATTTCCATATATATAATAAATTTTTTTATTTATATTAAATTTTATATTTTTTTTTTTTATCATATATTAATTATTTTTAACTACAAAATTTATAATTTTATTTTTTATATATATAATTTTAGTAATATAATTTTTATTATTTATAAATTTATTAATAATTTTATTTTTATATATATAATTTATTGTTTTATTTTTATCTAAATTATTAAATATAGATATTTTTTTTTTTGTTTTTCCATTAATTTGTATAGCTATTTTAATTTTAATTTTAATATTTAAATATTTTTTATTTATTTTTGGTCAATTAGATTTATCTATAGTAATATTATTACCCATTTTATTTCATAAATAAAAACTTATATGAGGAGCAAAAGGATAAATTAATATTAAATTTTTATTAATACATTTTTTTTTTAATATGTAATCATTTTTATTTTTAATTTTAAATTTTTTTATAATTTTAGTAAGTTGCATAATTTTAGATATTACAGTATTAAAACTATTTTTTATATTTATGTCTTGATTAATTTCTTTTATAATTTTATTTAAAAAATATTTAATATTTATTTGTTTTTTAGTATTATTATTTTTATAATTTATTATTTTTTTTTTTTTAAATTTAAATACTAATTTTCATAAACGATTTAAAAATCTATAACATCCTATTATGTTTTTTTCGTTTCATTCTAAATTTTTTTCTATAGGAGAGGAAAATATTATGTATATTCTTAATGTATCTGCACCATATTTTTTAATTATTTTATTAGGATTAACTCCATTATTTTTTGATTTTGACATTTTATATTTTCCAATATATTTTAAAATAATGTTTTTATTTTTTATAGTAAATATATTTTGTTTATTTATTTTTTTTTTTTTAATTTTATTAAAGTTAATTCATTGTTTTTTTTTTTTTTTATCAATATAATAATATGTGTCTACTAAAACTGTTCCTTGACAAATTAATTTTTTAACTGGTTCACAAGATTTTATTAAACCAATTTTTTTAAAAAATTTATGCATAAATCTAAAATAAATTAAATGCATATTAGCATGTTCTATACCTCCTATATATATATCAATAGGTAATCAGTAATTAGCTTTTTTAATGTTAAATATTTTTGTATTACATTTAGGTGATGTATATCTTAAATAATATCAAGAAGATTCCATAAAAGTATCTAATGTATCTGTTTCTCTTTTAATATATTTATTATTTTTTATAGGGTAAATTCATGATTTATTAGTTTTTAAATAATTAGAAGAAAATTTTTTACCTTTAAATTTAGGTAATTTTAATGGTAATTTTTTTTTATTTATAGTTTTATAAATATTATTTTTGTATTCTATAGGAATAGGAACACCTCAATATTTTTGTCTAGAAATAACTCAATCTTTGAGTTTAAAATTTGTTTTTTTTTTAATAATTTTATTTTTAAATAATATTTTTTTAATATTATTTATATTTTTTTTTTTAAAATTAATTTTGTAATTTAATTTGTATTTTTTTATAAAAATATCATGTTTTTTATAATGTTTTTTTATTATAAATATAGATTTAGTATTATATATATCTTCTGTAAAATTTGTTACCCATATAGGTATATTATTTTTATTTAAAGGATTAAAAGCATTTAATTTTGTATATATTCCTATACATTCTTTTTTATTTTTATAAATTATTTTTTTTATTTTTTTATATATTTTGTATTTTTTTTTTTTAATAATACTAATTATTTTATGATTTATAGAAATTGATATACATATTGCATTTTGAATATTTTTTATATTTTTGGTAAATATTTTAATATTTTTTTTAATTGATTTGATAAATAATTTTATTATTATACCTTTACATTTACCAATTCATTCCATTTGCATTTTTTTAACTTTTTTAGGTCAATATTTTAATTTTTTTAAATCTTTTCAAAGATATTTAGCATATTTAGTAATTTTAATAAATCATTGTGAAATATTTTTATATTTAATTTTTGAATTACATCTTCAACATTTATTTGATATAACTTGTTCATTTGCTAACACAGTTTTATCTTGAGGACATCAATTAACTATACTTTTTTTTTTGTATATCATGTTTTTTTGAAATAATTTTATAAATAATCATTGTTCTCATTTATAAAAATTAGAATTACAAGTATTAATTTCTCTATCTCAATCATAACTTATACCTAAGTTTAATAATTGTTTTTTCATATATTTAATATTATTTATAGTTCATTCATAAGGAGTTAGTTTATTTTTTATAGCTGCATTTTCTGCTGGTAAACCAAAAGAATCTCATCCTATAGGATGTAAAACATTTTTATTTTTTAAACGTTGGTATCTGGAAATAATATCTCCTATAGTATAATTTCTTACATGACCTATATGTAATTTTCCTGAAGGATAAGGTAACATACATAAACAATAATATTTTTTTTTTTCTGTATTTATTTTAGATTTAAAAGTTTTATTTTTAATTCAAAAATTTTGAATTTTTTTTTCTATTTTTTTGTGATTATATTTATTCATTTTTTTTATTTTTATTTTTAAATGATGTATTTTTATAGATTTTTTTTTTAATATTGTTTTTATTTTTTTTTCAAAAAAAAATTTTTTCAATATTTTTTTTTTTATCATTATTTTTATAATTTATTCTTTCTTGAAATATATTTTTTTTAATTTTATTAATTAAAATAATTATTTTTTCATAAATTTTATTTTTAATAATATTAAATAAATTCATTTTTTCAATTGTATTTTTTATTGTATGTTTATAGTTTAAATAATTATTTATATTAGTATTATTTTTTATATTGTTTAATATTTTTTTTTTATAATATTTTTTTTCTTTATCTTTTTTTATTCTAATTACAGAATAATTAGGTGTTTCTATTTTTTTATTAGGTATAATAATGATTTTAATTTTTTTTTTTTGTTTTTTTTCTATATTATATAGATGATTTCTTTTTTTATTTAATAAATATGATGCAATATTTATTGGAACTATTGCATTTATTTTGTGAGTATTTTTTTTAAGAGATTCTTCTTCTATTATTCTTAATATAGATAATGATAATGATTCATTATCTCTTATATTACCTGAACCACAACATCTTGGACATATATAATAACTAGATTCTTTTAATGAAGGATTTAATCTTTGTCTAGACATTTCTAGTAAACCAAATTTGGAAATATATCCTATTTGTATTTTAGCTCTGTCATCTTTAATAATTTTTTTTAATTTATGTTCTATAGTTTTTTGGTTTTTTAATATAGACATGTCTATAAAATCAATTACTATTAATCCACCTACATCTCTTAATCTTAATTGTCTTGCTATTTCTTCTGTAGCTTCTAAATTAGTATTTAGAGCTGTATTTTCTATATTTTTATTTTTAGTTGATTTTGCTGAGTTTATATCTATAGATGTTAAAGCTTCTGTAATATCAATGGTTATTGATCCTCCTGAAGGTAATCTTAGTTTTCTTTTAAAGGCTGATTCTATTTGTGTTTCTATTTTAAAATATATAAATAAAGGTATATTTTTTTTATAAAATTTTATTTTTTCTATAAAATTATTTCTTCTTAATTCATATATTTTATTTATTGCTAATTCATAAATTTTGTAATTATCTATTATAATTTCATTAATATCATTATGTAAATAATCTCTAAATATACGTGTAAATATATTATTTTCTTGATATATTAATGAAGGTGCTTTTTTTTTATTAGCAGTTTTTTTAATATATTCTCATTGTTTTAATTTTAAATTTATATCTAATTTAAGTATTTTTAATGATTTATCTATTCCTGATGTTCTTACTATTAAGCTCATATTTTTAGGAAGATTTATTTTTTTAAGTTTAGATTTTATTTTATCTCTTTCTTTTCCTTCTATTCTTCTTGATATACCGTAAGATTTAGAATTATTAGGTAAAAGAATAATATTACTACTTACTAAACTTATAAATGTTGTTAATGCTGCTCCTTTATTTTCTCTTTCATCTTTATATATTTGAACTATTAATTCTTGTCCTTCGTATAATTTATTTTCAATATTTTCTTTTTTTTTGTTTAAATATTTTTCTGAAATTTCTTTTATAGGTAAAAAACCGTTTTTTTTTGCTCCATAATTTATAAATACTGCTTCTAAACTAGGTTCTATTCTAGTTATTTTTCCTTTATAGATATTTAATTTTTTTTGTGTATATTTAGTATTTTCTATATTTAAATCATATAATTTTTGTCCATTTACTAAAGCTATACGTAATTCTTCTTTTTGTGTTGCATTAATTAACATTCTTTTCATTTTTACTTCTCAATTTTAAAATATTGTAAGTATATTTACATATTTATTTAATTTTAAGTATTTATTATTACATATTTTTAAAAATGTATTGAATATATTTTATTTTATGTTTTTATAATAAAAATTAATTATAATATTTATATGAAAAAAAAGTTTTTTTTAAATTTTATTACAGTTGATAATAATTCTATAAATCAAAGAATTGATAATTTTTTGTTTAAAAAAATTAAAAATATACCTAAAAAAAAAATATATATTTTATTACGTAAGGGTAATATTAGAGTAAATAGTAAACGTATTTTACCTAAATATAAATTAAAAATTAATGATATTATTCGTGTTCCATTAATAAATTTAAATGTATCTAAATATATATATATTAGTAAAAATAATATTTTAAAATTTAAAAAAATGATTATATATGAAGATAATTATTTATTAATTATTAATAAACCATATGGAATATCTGTTCATGGTGGTACAGGTATAAGTATAAATATAATTGATGTTTTTAGAAATAATATATATAATCAAAAATATTTAGAATTAATACATCGTATAGATAAAGATTGTTCAGGTATATTATTATTAGCAAAAAATAGATATATTTTATGTAGTTTACAAAATGATTTTAAATTTAATAAAGTTATAAAAAAATATTTTATTTTAGTTCATGGTATTTGACCTATTAATAATAAAATATTGAAAAATTTTGTATTTATTAAAGATGGTAAAAAAAAAAAATCAAAAACTATTTTTAAATTTTTAAAATATATTGGTAATTATACTTTATTATGTGTTCAAACTTTAACTGGTCGTAATCATCAAATAAGATTACATGTAAAATATTTAGGTTTTCCAATTGTTTTTGATCGTATTTATGGTAATAAAAAATTAGATAAATTACTTTTTTCTAAAATTAAAATTAGTAGATTATTTTTACATGCTTATTATATTAGTTTTATACATCCTGTTTTAAATGTTAGAAAAAATGTTTTTGTTAATTTAGATAAAAAATTATTATTAATGTTAGATAAAATAAATAAATTAAATTTTTAATTTTAGGAGTTTATATGGCTGTTCAAAAAAGTAAAAAAAGTAGATCAAGAAGAGGACATCGTAGATCTAAAAAAAGTTTAAAATTACCTAATTTATTTTTTAATAAAAAAATAGGTCAATTTTCATTATATCATCATATTGTAAATATTAATAAAAAAAAATAAAATTTTATTTTTAAATTTGTTTTATTTAATTTATAAAGTTAATTTTAAAATAATGTATAATATCAATAAGTTTAATTTTAATTAAAAAAGTAAAGGAATAACTATATATGTCAAGTCTAGAGGAACGTATTAAAGAAATTATTAGTGATCAATTAGGTGTCAAATTACATGAAGTAGAAAATGATAAATTTTTTATTAATGATTTAGGAGCAGATTCTTTAGATATTATAGAATTAATTATGGCATTAGAAGAAGAATTTAATATTGAAATTTCTGATGAATTAGCAGAAAAAATAGATACTGTACAGTCATCTATAAATTGTGTTAAATCATTAAAAAAAACAATTATTTAAATATATTAATTTATTAAATTTTTATTCCTAGTAAAAATAAACTAGATATATAAGCAAAACTACTAGTAGTTAGTATTAATAATAGTTTCATTAATCTAAATTGAATATTTAGGTTAATGAAATTATTAAATATGTTATAAAATAAAATTTTAAAAATAATTCACATTATTAAACTTGATAAAAATATTTTAATTATAAATAATTTTCAATTATATTTATAATTAATAATTTTTTTTTTTTTAAGTTGTCAATATAATATTATTGAATTTATATATGCAGATATACTAATTGATAATGCTAATCCAGCATGTTTAAATATTTTAACAGTAAAAATATTCATTATTTGTGTAATAATTAAATTTAATAATGCTATTTTAATTGGTATTGTACTATTATATTGTGAATAAAAACATGGAGTAATAATTTTAATAAATATTAATCCTGTTAATCCTAATGAATAAGCGATCAATATTTTAGATGTCATTAAAACGTCTAAAATAGTAAATTTACCATATTTAAATAAAGTTATTATAATTATTTTAGATGATAGTATAAGTAGTATTGATATTGGTATACTAAGTAGTAGTGTTATTTTTATGTATTTGTTTATTAATTTATTAAATTTTTTATTATCTTTTTTATGGTAACTATTAGATAATTTAGTTAGTAATATACTACTTACTGTAGCACCTATAATACTTAATGGTAATTCTATTAATCTATCTGCATAATATATTCAAGATATTGAACCTTCTTGTAGATAAGATACTATACTACTATTAATTATTTGAGAAATTTGATACATTAACATACTTAAAATAATAGGAAAAATATTTATAAATATTCTTTTAATTTCTGGATGAAATATATTAATATTATTAATATTTATTTTTAAAGGTGTATTTTTAATATTAATTTTTTGATATATTAATTGTAATATACCACCTATAATAATTGATAAAGATAATCCATATATTGGTTTATTAAAATATTTTATAACAAATAAACTACATAAAATTATTGTTGTATTTAATATTATAGGTATAAATGTAGGTGATATAAATATATTTCATATATTTAATATAGATGTTAAATATGATGATAAAGAAATTAATATTATGTAAGGAAATGTAATTTTTAATATATTAACTGTTAATTGAAATTTATTTTTATTTTTAATAAAACCTGGAGATATAATTTTAATTATTTTAGTAGAAAATATTATTCCTAATATTGTTATTATTATTAAAATTGTTAATAATAAAAAATATACTGTTGATACTAATTCATTTATTTTTTTTTTAGATTTTTTTTGTTTATATTCTGTTAATATAGGAACAAAAACATACGAAAATGCACCTTCTGCAAAAATTTTTCTTAACATATTAGGTAATCTAAATGCAGTGTAAAATGCATCGGTTTCTATATTTATACCAAAAACATTTGCTATAACTATATCTCTTAAAAAACCTACTATTTTAGATAAAAAAGTTGATAAACTTATTTTTATTAAATTTCATAACATATATTTTAAAAATTTTAAATTGTAAATAAGGTATTATTTATATTTATTATATATTTTTTTTTTATTAATTTTACTATTAATAGTAAAAATTTTTTTTTTTATATATAAAAGAATAGTATTTAAATTTGTTAATTTATTTAATGTAAATTGTTGTAATAAATTAATTTTATTTAAAAATTTATATATTTTTTTATTTATTTTTTTTATATTAGTATTTTTATATATTATAATTATTATAGCTAATAATCCTTTAATAATTAAAGTATTACTATCTCCATTAATTATAAAAATATTGTTTTTTTTTTTTATTTGTATTCATATATTACTGTTACATTTATAAATAAAATTTTTTTTTTTACGTATATTTTCTTTATTTAAAGGTAATTTTTTACCTAAATCTATTAGGTATATTAATTTTTCTTCATTATTTCAACATATTTTAAAGTTGTTTATAATTTTTTTTTTATCTGGTAGATTTTTCATAATTATTTAATTTTTTTAATTATTTTCTTTAATATATATATAAAAGTATTTATATCTTTTTTAGAAGTATACATAGCTATAGATATTCTACATACTCCTGATATATTATAATATTTCATTAAAGGTATACTACATTGATTTCCTGTTCTTATTGATATACCATATTGGTCTAATAACATACCTATATCATAACAATGACAGTTTTTAATATTAAATGAAATTAATCCTGTTTTTGGTAATTTACCATATATTTTAATACCATTTATTAATTTTAATTTATTTATAGTATAATCAATAATTTTTTTTTCATATTTAATAATATTATTTAATCCTATTAGTTTAATATAATCTATAGATTTTCCTAATCCTATTATTGATTCTAAATTATATGTTCCTGATTCAAATTTTCATGGTGAATTAATAAATTTTATATTATTTATATTATTATTTTTTATATTTATATTAGCTATAATACCTCCACCTAATTTTCATGGATCTAAATTTTGAATAATATTTTTTTTACAATATATTATACCAACTCCTGTTGGAGCATACATTTTATGACCAGAAAATATATAAAAATCACAGTCAATTTTTTTTACGTTTATTTTTTTATGTATTATGGATTGTGATCCATCTATTATAGTAATTATATTAAATTTTTTTGTTAATTTGATAATTTTTTCTATTGGATTTATTATTCCTAATACATTAGATATGTGTGTAATAGATAAAATTTTTGTATTTTTATTAATTATTTTTTTTAATTTATTTATATTTATATTTCCTTGTTTATCTATATCAATTATTTTTAATTTACATCCTATATTTTTACAAATCATATATCATGGTATAAAATTAGCATGATGTTCAGTAATAGAAATTATAATGTTATCTTCAGGATATATATTTTTTTTACTTAATATATTAGATATTAAATTTATACCTTCAGTAGTGTTTTGAGTAAAAATTATTTCTTCTGGTGATGTAGCATTTATAAATTTAGTTATTTTAATTCTTATTTTTTCTATATTATTAGAATTTTTATTACTTAATGTATATATACTTCTATTTACTGAAGAATAATTATTTTTGTAAAGTTTATTTTGAGAATTAATTACAATTTTAGGTTTTTGTGTTGTTGATGCATTATCTAAATAAACTATTTTATTACCATTTATTTTTTTTCTTAATATAGGAAAATCTAATTTAATTTTTTTAATTTGATAATTCATAAATATATTATGTAAAAATTTTTTTATATATATATAATATTTTTTTATATATATTTTTAATGTTTTTATTTTTAAATATTTTTTCAATAAATTTTAAAATTAAAATTTTTTTTATTTTATTAAATTCTATACCTCTTGTTAATAAATAAAATATTTCTTTTTTATTTAAATTATTTATTTTAACATTATGTTTACATTTTGTATTTTTATTTCATATTCCTAATTTAGGAGAAGTATTAATAATTGATTTTTTACAAATACATAAATTATTATTTTTAATAATAGCTTTAGAAAAATATGATTGTTTAAAAATTTTTATTCATCCTGAAAAATTCATTATTCCTTTTTCTAATAATAAATTATTATGTTTTTGATAACTTTGTGTATTTTGTGAACAATGTAATACATTTATTTTAAATTTTAAATAATTTTTTTGAATTATAGATATACTATTTATATCTAAAATAGATTTTTTTTTTAATTTTATATTACTAATTAAATGAATTTTTTTAAATTTTATAAAAAAAATATTTTTTTTTAATTTAGATTTAGAATTTATTTTAATATTATCTTTATAATAAAACTTGGTTTTTGAATTATTATTAATAATTCTTAAGTAATGTAAATAAGATTTTTTACGTATTAATATATTTAAAGAACTATTAAAATAATTATTTTTACTAATATTAATACTTTCTTCAATAATATTTAAATAAGTATTTTTATTAATTAATATATTAATATTTAAAATATCATGTTTTTTTTTTTTAATTATAATTAAATGTATAGGTAAATTAATGTTTATTTTTTTTTTTTTATTTTTTATAAAATAATATTTACTTTTAAATAATTTTATTGATAATAATTTATGTATATATATATTATTATAAATAATAATTTTTTTACCTAAAATAATTATTTTATTTGATTTTATTTGTAAGATTTTTTTAGATATTTTATTTAAAATATATTTTATTTTTTTTTCATATTTTTTTTTACTACTTTTTTTTTTCATAAATAATTTTATTAAAATTATTTTCTAAAATATTTATAACCTTTTTTTTGAATTTTTTTAATAATATTTTTATTTTTTGATGTTATTATTTTACCTTTATTTAAAATATGTATTTTATTTATTTTAATGTATTTAAATATTTTAAAATTATGAGTTATTATTAAAAAACTTTTTTTTTTTTTTTTGAGTTGGTTTATTATTTTGATAATTTTTTTAAATGTATTTCAATCTAATCCAGAATCTATTTCATCTAATATAATTAATTTAGGTTTTAAAATTAATATTTGTAATATATCATTTTTTTTTTTTTCTCCTCCTGAAAAACCTACATTTAGTGATCTTTGTAAAAATTTTTTAGAAAAATTAATTTTTTTTAAATGTTTAAAAATTTTTTTTTTAAATTTTATTAAATTAATTTCTTTTTTATTTTCATATTTTTTTTTAGTATTATAAGATTGAAATAAAAAATATTGATTATTAAGTCCTGGTATTTCTATGTTATTTTGAAATGATATAAATAATCCTTTATGAAATCTTTCATCTATAGTTAATTTATTTATATTTATATTATTTAAAAATATTTTTCCTTTAATAATTTTATATTTTTTATTACCTGCTAATACTAAAGATAAACTACTTTTTCCTGAACCGTTTGGTCCTATAAGTGCATGTGTTTCTCCATATTTTATTTTAATATTTATATTATTAAGAATACATTTTTTCTTAATTTTAACTTGTAGTTTTTTTATTTTTAATATATACATAAAAAATATTTTTTTTTAAAATATATCAAATGTTTGTTTAGTTTCTAAAATAAATTCTGGTGGTAATTTATATAAAATATTTTGACAAAATCCATTAATTATCATAGATAATGCATGATTTTTTTTTATTCCTCTTTGCATAAGAAAAAATATTTGTTCTTTTTTAATATATGAAGAACTAGCTTCATGTTCTATAGATGAATATTTATTATGTGATTTTATATATGGTAGTGTAAATACACTACAATTATTTCCTATTATTAATGAATCACATTTAGTAAAATTTTTTGATTTTTTAGATTTTTTTTTTATTTTTACTAAACTTCTATGAGTATTAATACTTTTTTCTGTGGCTATACTTTTAGCTAAAATAAATGATTTTGTTTTTTTACCTATATGAATCATTTTTGTTCCTGTATCAGATTGTTGATTTGATTTAGTTAATGAAATAGAAAAAAAACTTCCTTTAGAATTATTACCTAAAAGTATTGCACTAGGATATTTTCATGTTATTGCTGATCCTGTTTCTAATTGTATTCAAGATATTTGACTTTTATTACCTTTACATAAAGCTCTTTTAGTTACAAAATTAAATACTCCTCCTTTAGGATTACCAGGAAATCAATTTTGTATAGTTGAATATTTAATTTTAGCATTTTTACTTAAAATTATTTCTACTACTCCAGCATGTAATTGATTATATTTTTTTATTGATGCTGAACATCCTTCAATATAATTTAAAGAACTATTTTTTTTTAGTATTATTAAAGTTCTTTCAAATTGTCCAATATTTGCATTTATTCTAAAATATGATGATAAATTTATTGGACATTTAATATTTTTAGGTATGTATATAAATGTACCATCTGATAGTACTGCTGTATTTAGAGTAGAATAAAAATTATCATTTATTGGTATTACTTTACATATATATTTTTTAATTATTTTTGGATAATTGTGTATAGCTTTATTAAAAGAACAAAATATTATACCAAATTTATTGTATAATTCTTTTTTGTATGTTGTTTCTATTGAAATAGAATCAAATATAGCATCTACACCTAGATTACTATTTTTTTTTAATAAACCTAATTTATTAAATGTTTTTCGAATATTTTTTTTAATAGAAGTAGATTTTTGAGGTTCAGAATAATATTTTATTTTTTTATATTTTATATTATTATATTTTCCATTTAATCAATGAGGTTCTTTCATTTTTTTTCATATTTTGTATGCTTTTAATCTTAATCTTAACATTCATTTAGGTTCATTTCTTTTTTGAGATATATTTTTAATAATTTTTTTACTTATTCCTTTTTGAAAATAAGTATTTTTAATTTTTGTTGTAAATCCTTGTTTATACATTTTAAATTTATTTAAATATAATCATCACATTTCAAATTTTGTGATATTTTATATATATTTTTTAAAGTAATTTTTGATATATTTATAAGAGCTTCTTTAGTTAAAAAAGCTTGATGTGCAGTAATTAAAACGTTTTTATATGTTAAAAGTAAATTTAAATTTTTATCTTTAATAATTTTATTAGAATAATTTTTAAAAAAGTATTTTTCTTCTTTATCATATACATCTATACCTAAAGAACCAATTTTTTTTTCTTTTATTGCATTTATAATATCTTTAGTATTAATTAATTCTCCTCTACTAGTATTAATAATTATAACTTTTTTTTTCATTTTTTTAATAACTTTTTTATTTATCATATTATGATTTTCTTTATTATATGGACAATGTAAACTAATTATATCTGAGTATTTATATATATTTTGTATTGACGTATATTTAGCTCCATATTTTAATATTTCATTTGTTTTTATTATATCGAAAGCTAATATTTTTACATGGAAATTTTTTAATAATTTTATTACTATTTTACCTATTTTTCCAGTACCTATAATACCTATAGTTTTATTTTTTAAATTAAATCCTACTAGATTATTAAGTTTAAAATTTTTATTTTTAGTATTTTGATAAGATAAATATATTTTTCTACTTAAATTTAATATTAATCCTAGTGTATATTCTGCTATAGATTCAGGAGAATATGATTTAACATTTATTACTTTGATTTTATTTTTTTTTAATAATTTTAAATTAACATTATTAAATCCAGTACATCTTAAGGCTATTAATTTTATTTTAAATTTTTTTAATTTTTTTATTATTTCTATGTTTTTAACGTTATCATTTACAAATATACAAATATATTTAAATCCTTTAGTTTTATTTACTGTATATTTATTTAATTTTTTTTTTGTATAAGTAATTTGAAATTTATATTTTTTATTTATTTTATTAAAATATTTTATTTCATATTTTTGGGAACTAAAAAATATTATTTTTTCCATTTTTTTTATTTATATATAGTTTATATTTTGTAATTTTCAATAATATATTAATATGTTATTATATATTTAATTTTATTTTTTTTCATTATTAATAAAAAATATATATTTTGTAATTTAAAATTGCTAATTATTTTTTTTTAAAAAAATATATAAAAAATAATATGATTATTTATTTAAATAATTTTAAAATTTAATTATTTAATTTTAAATAGTAAATATATTAAAATTATTTAATATTTTTAAAAATTTTTTTATTTAATATATAATATATTTATATTCATAAAAAAAGTAATTTTATATTAATTTATTTTTATATTTTTAATATAAATATTTTTTTATATATATAAATATTGTTATTTTATATATTTTAAAATTTATTATTAGTAATTTTATAAAAAATAATTTTAATAATATTTAATTTTTAAATTGTTAATTTATTTATTTTTTAAATAAATATATTATTTTAAAATATTATAAAAAAATTTTTAAATTTAATTTAATATGTAAATATTTATGTTTATTATTTCTTTTGATTTTGGTATGAAAAATATTGGTATAGCTATAGGACAAAAATATACTAAAACTGCTAATCCTTTAATATGTATAAGTGCTAAAAATGGTATTCCAGTAAATTGAGTAGATATAAAAAAAATTATTAATATTTGATTAATTAAAAAAGTTGTTATAGGTTATCCATATGATTTAAAAAATGATAATAGTAAGTTTATATCAGAATATATAAGAAAATTTGCGTTTTGTTTAATTAATAAATTCAGTTTAAAAATTTTTTTTTCTGATGAAAGATTTACTACTTGTGCAGCACGTAATTTTATTAAAAATAATCTTAGTTTTTATAAATCATTTTATTCTAATTGTAATATACATACTATTTCAGCAGTTTTTATTTTAGAAAGATGATTAAAATTTAATTTTTAGAGTTTAATAATCTACATTCAAAAATTAAATCTAGTAAATCTTTTGGTAAATGGGAATTAATAATTATTTTATTTTTATTTTTAGGGTGTTTTAATTTTAATGAATATGCATGTAGTGCTTGTCTTTTAAATTTACAAATTTTTTTTTTTATTACTTTTGGAATATTAAAATTTTTAGAAATATTTTTTCTTGTATATATTTTTTCACCTATAATAGGATGTTTTAAATAATTCATATGAACTCTAATTTGATGTGTTCTACCAGTTTCTAAATTTATTTTTAATAATGTACAAAAGGAAAAACTTTCTATTATTTTAAAATGTGTTATAGCATTTTTGCCATTTTTATTTATGGACATAATTTTTCTTTGATATTTATGTCTCAATATTGGTTTATTAATTAATCCATTAGATTTTATTTTACCTCATACTAAAGTTATATATGATCTAGAAATTTTTTTTTTTTTCATATTATTAACTAATTTTTTATATGTTTTTGTATCTTTAGCTATTATTAATAATCCTGTAGTATTTTTATCTAATCTATGAATTATTCCACATCTAGGTACTTTTTTGTATATTTTAGGATAATAATATATTAAAGTATTCATTAATGTGTTTTTTGTATTACCACATCCTGGATGAACAGTAACATTATCTTTTTTATTAATTATTAATATATTTTTATCTTCATATATTTTGTTTAATTTAATATTTTTGTTTGCTTTATATAATGTTTTTTTTTTTATATTTTCAATTGTTATAATATCTCCTAATTTAGTTTTAATACTAGGTTTTTTAATTCTTTTATTATTTATTAATATTCCTTTTTTTTTAATAAATTTTTGTATTTTGTTTCTAGATATATTTTTATTTTTTTTTTTTATAATTATATCTATTCTTTTATTTTTTTTTTTTTTTGTAATTATAAAAAAATTTTTTTTTTTCATATTAATAATTAATTTATTTTCCTATACAAAATTTTTTAAATATATTATGAAGTATTTCTTTTGAAGTAAATTTTTTAGTTCCTAATATTTCATGAAAGAATTTTTGACTATTGTATAAATTTTGATATATTATATCCAAATTAATTATTTTTTTATTTTTATTTTTTTTTATTATTCTTTTAGAATTTTTTATTTCTTGTAAAATTTTTTTAATTAAATTTAAATGTCTTTGTTGTACTAAGAATATATTTTTTTTATTAATTTTTTTAATTTGTTTATTTATTTCTGATCTAATTATTTTAGTTCCATATTTTTTTTTAATTGACATATTAATAATGGTATATTTTTTTTTTTTAATTTTTTTTTTTTTTTCTTTTGATAAATCTATTTTATTACGTATTAAATATAATATTTTTTTTTTATTTTTAATTTTTTTTTTAATTTTTTTTTTATATATTTTATATATTTCTTTTTCTGTAATATTAAATGCATTAACTATAAAAATAATTATTTGTGAATTATTAATTATTTTTCATGTTTTTTTTATTCCTATTTTTTCTATTTTATTATTAGTATTATGTATTCCTGCTGTATCATTTATTTGTATTCTAAAATTATTTGTATTTAAATATTCTTTTATTATATCTCTAGTAGTACCTGGTATATTTGTTACTATTGAAGTTTTTTTTTTAGTTAATAAATTCATTAAACTTGATTTACCTACATTAGGTTCACCAATTATTGAAATTTTTATTTTATTATTAACAAAAAAACTTTTTTTTGATTTTTTATATATTTTAATAATTTTTTTATATATTAAATTTATTTTTTTTTTTATTTTTATTAATTGTAGTGAATTTATTTCTTTGTCTGAAAAACTAATTTTTTTTTCTATTTTACAAATTAAATTATTTATTATTTTTATATTTTTTTTAATTTTTTTTGAAAAATCTCCTTTAAATGATTTAATAGCTGAAAATATATTTTGTTCTGAATTTGAATATATTATATTATTTATTGTTTCTGCTTGTATTAAATCTATTTTATTATTTAAATAAGATCTTTCAGTAAATTCTCCTGGTTCAGCTATTCTTATATTTTTTATTTTTAAATTTATAATTGATTTAATTATTAAATTAATTATTTTTTGTCCTCCATGACATTGAAGTTCTAAAATATCTTCTCCAGTAAATGAATCTGGAGATTTATAATAAATTGCTATTCCAAAATCTATTATTTTACCTTTTTTATTTTTAAAAGAAGTATATTTAGCAATTCTAGGAAATAATTTTTTTTTTAATATTTTTTTTGCTATAATTTTAGATTTTTTACCTGATATTCTAATTATTCCTATACCACCATATCCAATAGGTGTTGATTGAGCTAGTATAGTTTCATGAAAATTTTTAATCATATATTTAAATTATATATATTTTTGTTGTATAAATGTTATTAAATTATTTATTGTATAATATAATAATATTCCGCTAGGAAAATATAGTGATAATATTACAAATATTAGTGGTGCAAAAATTATACTTTTGTTATTGTTATTTTCTTTTTGTACTAATAACATTGATATACCCATTAAAAATGGCAAAATGTAATATTGATCATATGAAGATAAATCTTTTATTCAAAATATAAATTTTGAATTTTTAAATTCTACTGTTTGAGAAATTATATTGTATATAGATATAAATAATGGTATTTGTATTAATATTAACATAAATCCTGTTATTGGATTTACATTATATTTTTTATATAAATTAATAACTTTTTTATTTATTTTATGTTTTTTATTTTTATATTTAATTTTTATTTTTTCTATTTTAGGATATATATTATTTATTTTATTTAATATTATTGATTGTCATTTATTTATAGGGTATGTAATAATTTTAGATATTATAGATATAATAATAATTGAAATTCCTCAATTGTTTACAAAATTATTTATATAAATAAATATTTTTAATATTGGTTTAGAAAGAAATCAAAGTTTACCATAATCTATATTTAAATCTAAATTTTTTGATAAATTATTTAAATTTTTTGTTAAATTTGGTCCTGTTCATATTTTAAAGGTAATTATTTTATTTTCTTTAGGTTTAATTTTAATAGTATTAATATATTTTGTAATAGTGTTATTTTTTTTCTTTTTAATATAAAAATTGTTAATATAATTATTTTTTTTTGGTATTAAAATAGTAGAAAAATATTTTTCTGATATTGATATTCAATATAAATTTGTATTAAGTAATTTGTTATTTTTAATGTTATGTATATAATATTTTTTAAATTTATTATTTTTATCTAAATATGAAATATGATTAATAATATTTTTATTATTTTTATTAATAATTTTATTATATATGTTGTAATAAATATTTTTATTAGATTTATTTTGTATTTTTATATTTAAATATAATTTATATGAATTTTTATTTAATATAATATATTTTTCATAAATAATATTTTTATTTTTTTTTTTTCATATTATTTTAATATGTTTATTATTTTTGTATATATATTTTTTTTTGAAAATTATATTATTTTTATTGTATTTGTTTAAATTAATTTTATATATTTTATTTTTTATTTTATTATCAATTTTTTTTGTTCATTTTATATCTTTATATTTTAATAATTTAATTTTATTTATATTTCCATTAAATTTATTAATTTTAATTAATAAAACATTATTTTTAATATATATATAATTATTTTTATATTTATTTTCTTTACTTTGTACTATAGAACTTATTAATATTATTAATATAATTATAATTTTTTTAAATGAATTCATTTTTTTTTTTAAAAAGTTAATTTTTTATTTATAATATTTTTTTCATACTTTTTGAATAAAAAAAGAAAATTTTTTTTTTATATGTAAAATATTTTTTTTAATTATTAGTATATAATCATAGTTTTTAATTTTATATTGTTGTAGTCTGAATGTTTCATATATTATTCTTTTAATTTTATTTCTTTGTACTGAATATTTAATATATTTTTTTTTTATTATTATACCTATTCTAGGATAATATAGTTTATTAAATTTATTTTTAATTAATAAAAAATTATATATTTTTTTTTTAGGATAATTATAATTTTTAATTTTTATTTTCATTAATTTAGGTAAAGAAAATTTTTTATATAGATATTTTTTTTCTTTTTTTTTTTCTTCTATATGATAATATTTTTCTACCTTGTTTTGTTGACATTCTCTTTTTAAATCCATGAGTACGTTTTTTTTTAATTTTTGATGGTTGATATGTTCTTTTCATATATTTAAATATTTTATTTTTATTTAAAATTTATATTGTTTATGTATAATAATTATACTATTATATTTATTTATATTAAATGTGAGTTTTATGTTATTAAAAGATTTATGAAAAAAATGTTTAAATAAATTTAAGCATGATTTATCTAAATATGAATATATTACTTGAATTTTACCTTTGCAAGTTATTATTAATAATAATTCTTTAAATTTATATGCACCTAATATTTTAGTTCTTAATTATGTACGTAATAATTATTTAAAGAATATTTATAATTATTTTACTAGTTTATATATTGATTTTCCTTTAATAAATTTTTATATTGGTAGCAAATATTCTAATAAAAATATTTTTTTTAAAAAAAAAAAAAATATTTGTAAAAAAAAAAAAAATTTTTTAAATAATTTTATTTTATTTAAAAAGTATTGTTTTAGTAATTTTATTTATAGTCAATCAAATTATATAGCATATAAAGAATCAATAAATTTATGTTTTTCTTCTTTTAATAAATATAAGTTATTGTTTTTATATGGTAATACAGGATTAGGTAAAACACATTTAATTAATTCTATAGGTAATAAAATTTATGATTTAAATAAAAATAATAAAAAAATTATTTATATTAGTTCTAATGAATTTATAAATATTATTAAAAATAATATTTATAAAGATAATATAAAAAATTTTATATTTTTTTTAAAATCTACTCATATATTATTAATAGATGATATTCATAAATTAGTTAAAAATAAATATTTTCAAAAAGAATTTATATATATATTAGATTATTTATTAAATAAAAATACTATATTAGTATTTACCTCTAATAAAAATATTATTAATTTAGATTTAAATAAAAATATTATATCTAAATTATTTAATGGTTTAATAATTAAAATTAATAAAATTGATTTTAATATTAAATATAAATTTTTATTTGAAAAATCTAAAAATATGAATTTTTTTTTAAAAGAAGATATTATAAATTATATATCTAATTTAAATATTATTAATATATTTGAATTAAAAAATATTTTAAATATTTTATTTATATATGCTAAATATTTTAATTATTTAAATAATATAAGTATTGATTTTGTAAAAAATATATTATATACTCTTCTAGAATCTGGTTATTTTAATAATATTAAAATATTTACTATACAAAAAATAGTATCTAGTTATTATAAAATTACAGTTTTGGATTTATTATCTAGGTCTCGTTATAAACCTTATGTTTATCCTAGACAAATATCTATAGCTATTAGTAAAAAATTAACTCGTTATAGTTTATCTAGATTAGGTTTTTTTTTTGGAGGTTTAGATTATTCTACTATAATATATTCTTGTAAAAAAATTAAAAAATTATATTTTACTAATAATATTGTTAAATCTGATTTTAATAATTTAATTGAATTAATTTTATCTTCTAAATATGAAATTTTTTATAAAAAAAGAAAAAATATTTAATATTTTAAGTAAATTAAATACTTATATTAGTGTTACTAATAAAAATATTATTTTAACATATGTTTTAGTTAAAATAGATTTTTATACTTTAAGTTTTAAAGTTACTGATTTAGATATAGAAATTAATTGTAAAATAAATTTATCTAAAAAAAATATTTTTTCTATTGGATCTTTTACTGTTAATTTACGTAATTTATATGAATTATTTCGTACTTATTCAAATAAAGATATAGTTTTTTTAAATTTATATAAAAATAGATTAAAATTATGTTGTTTAAAAAGTGTTTCTTTATTAAATACTTTACCTGTATTACAATTTCCTATTTTAAATAAAAATTTTTCTTTTTGTGATAAATTTTCTATTTCTAGTAATATTTTAAAAAAAATTATATTTTCAATATATTTTTCAATGGGTAGTCAAGATATATATTATTATTTAAATGGAATGTTAATAGAATATAATAATGGATTTTTTTTTTTCGTTACTACAGATAGTTATCGTATTTCTATTTATAAATTATCTGTTAAATATTGTACATTATTAGATAAAAATAAAAATTTTTCTTTAATTATTTCTCGTAAATTAGTAATGGAATTATTTAAATTTTTTGATTTTTTAGATAATAAAAAAGTTATTTTTGAAATAAATTTTAATATGATTAAAATTATTTTTAAAGATTATATTATTTATAGTAGTTTAGTTAATGGTTCTTTTCCTGATTATTCTAGTATTTTTTTATCTATTAAAAATTATTTTTTTGTAGATTTAGATTTAGTTTTATTCAAAAATGCTTTATTACGTTCTTCAATTATAAGTAATAATATTTCTAATTATGTAAGTTTATTTTTTAAAAATAATTATCTTATATTAACTTCTGATGATTCTAATAATAATGAAATAAAAGAAAAAATATTAATTAATTATTCTGGTGATAATATTAATTTAAATTTAAATATTAAATTTATTTTGGATATTTTAAATACTATTAAAGATTCTTCTAAAGTTCGTATTTATTTTAAAGATAATAAATCTATTATAAAAATTTTAAATGTTAATAATAAATTTGTTAATTATATGATTATGCCAATTCAATTATAAATAATATTTAATTTTAAATGAGTATAAATATGTTATCTAATTTTTATGATTCTTCAAGTATTAAAGTTTTAAAAGGTTTGGAAGCTGTTCGTAAACGTCCAGGTATGTATATTGGTGATACTTGTGATGGTACAGGTTTACATCATATGGTTTTTGAAGTTATAGATAATTCTATAGATGAATGTTTAGCTGGTTTTTGTAAAAATATTTTTGTTACTTTATATAATGATAATTCTATATCAGTTTTAGATGATGGAAGAGGTATACCTACTAGTATACACAAAGATGCTAAAATATCTAGTGCAGAATTAATTATGACTGTATTGCATTCTGGTAGTAAATTTGATAATAATTCTTATAAATTTTCTGGTGGATTACATGGTGTAGGTATTTCTGTAGTGAATGCTTTATCAGAAAAATTAGAATTAAAAATATATAGAAATAATAAAATTTATTATCAACTTTATAATTTTGGTGTTCCAAAAGAAAATATATTAATAATAGGTAAAACTAATATAACAGGAACATATATAAGATTTTGACCTGATAAAAAAATTTTTTTAAATTTTTTAAAATTTAAATTTAATATTTTATTTAATAGATTAAATGAGTTATCTTTTTTAAATTCTGGTTTATATATTAAATTAATTGATAAAAGAATTAATTGTTTTAATGAATTTATAAATTATGGAGGTATAAAATCTTATTTACATTATTTAATAAAAGATAAAAATATACTTCATAAAAATATTTTTTTTCTTAAAAAAAAAAAAAACAATATTTATTTAGAAATAGTTTGTCAATGAATAAATACAACAGAAAATAAAATTTTATGTTTTACTAATAATATTCCTCAAATAGATGGAGGAACACATTTAATTAGTTTTAAATCTGCTATTACTCGTAGTATAAATATATATATAGATAAAAATATTAATAATATAAAAAAAAAGATTAGTATTATAGGTGAAGATACTAGAGTAGGATTATTTGCAATTATTTCTGTAAAAATGTTTAATCCTAAATTTTCTTCTCAAACTAAAGAAAAATTAGTATCTTCTGAGGTAAAATATGTAATTGAATCATTAGTTAATAAATATTTATTAAATTTTTTAATGGATAATGTTTATGAAGCAAAATTAATTATTAATAAAATAATAAATTCTTATAAAATACGTGAATCAATAAAAAAATCTAGAGAATTATCAAGAAAGAAAAATCTTTTAGATATAAATATTATAGCTAGTAAGTTAGCAGATTGTCAGGAAAAAAATCCTGTTTTTTCAGAAATTTTTTTAGTTGAAGGAGATTCAGCAGGTGGTTCTGCAAAACAAGGTAGAAATCGTATTAATCAAGCTGTTTTACCTTTAAAAGGTAAAATTATTAATGTTGAAAAAACTAGTTTAGAAAAAGTTTTATCTTCTAAAGAAATAAATATTTTAGTTTCTGTTTTAGGTTGTGGTATTGGTAATAAAAATTTTAATTTAAGTAAATTAAGGTATCATAATATAATAATTATGACTGATGCAGATGTAGATGGAGCTCATATACGTACTTTATTATTAACTTTTTTTTATAGATATATGCCTTCTTTAATTAAAAAAGGTTATTTATATATTGCTCGTCCTCCATTATATAAAATTAAAATAGGTAAAAAAGAATTATATATTAAAAGTTATAGTGATCTTGTAAAATATAAACTTAATTTGTCTTTTAAAGATGTTTTATTATATAAATATGATAAAACAATTTTATTAAATAATAAAAAGTTAATTTATTTTTCTTATAAATATATAAATATATTAAATTTTTTATTTAAATTTAAAAATAATTTATCTTATTTTATTTTAAATAAACTTATGTTTTTTAAAAAATTGTCTATTTTATCTATAAATGGTATAAAAAAATGATTGAATGATTTTATTATTTTTTTAAATGTTAATAATTCTAATTTTAAAGAAAAGATTTTTTTTAAATTAATATTTAATAAAAAAAAATTTTTAAAAATTAAGTTTTATTCTATATGTAAATTTAATAAAGAAATTATTTATATTGATAGTTTTTTTTTAAGAAATAATTATGATTATTTTTTAAAATTAGGTAATAAAATATCTTTTTTTAATGAAAATTATATAAAGTATATTATTTTAAATAATAAAAAAAAGAGAATCGATAATTTAGGTTTTTTAATAAATTATCTCTTAAAGAAAAATGTTAAAAATATATTAATTCAACGTTATAAAGGTTTAGGAGAGATGAATCCAGTGCAATTATGGGATTCTACTATGAATCCTAAAAAAAGAATATTATCTAAAATTGTTATTAATGATGATAGTAATACAGATAAATTACTTAAAACTTTAATGGGTGATGATATTAAATCAAGAAAAAAATTTATTAAAGATAATTTTTTATATAGTATTTAGTATTTAATATATATATTTATTTTTACTCCTCCGACTGGAATCGAACCAGTGACATACGGATTAACAGTCCGCTGTTCTACCTGCTGAACTACAGAGGAATATAATAGTAGTATAATTAAAATATTTTTAAAAGTCAAAATATTTTTATTTTTTAGTATATAATATAATAATATATTTACAGTGGGATGTCTGAGTGGTTTAAAGAGCACGTTTGGAAGATGTGTATACTAAATGTATCAAGGGTTCGAATCCCTTTCCCACTATTTAGTATATTTTAAAAATTTTTTAAAATATTTTTTTATGAATATGTATTTAAATTGAGGTTATTTATGGTAGTTATACGTTTAGCACGTTATGGAAGAAAAAAAAAACCTTTTTATCATATTGTAGTAGCTGATAAACGTAGATTTCGTAATAGTAAATTTATTCAAAAATTAGGTTTTTATAATCCTTTTGGTTTTTTTAATTTTAAAAAAGATATATATATAGATATAAAAAATATTAATTTATGAATTAATAAAGGTGCTATTTTATCTAAAAAGGTTTTTTTTTTATTTAAAAAATATAAAAATATTAATTTTAATAAATAATTTTATATAAATTGTAATTTTAAAATAAGATGAATTTTAATATTATTACTATTAATCCTGATTTTTTTACTTCACCATTTAAAAATGGTTTAATATATAAAGGTATAAAAAAAAATATTCTTAATTTTAATATTTGAAATTTAATGAATTTTAAAAAAAAGAAATATGGTATAGATGATAAAATTTATGGTGGTGGTCCTGGTTTATTAATGCAACCAAAACCTTTATATAAAGTTATAAAAAAAATTCGTAATTTATATAAAAAATCGTTTGTAATACATTTATCACCTCAAGGACAAATTATTGATATTAATTTAATTAATAAGTTATTAAACTATAATTCTTTAGTATTTATATGTAGTCGTTATAGTGGTATAGATCAAAGGATTATTGATAATTATATTGATATTGAAATTTCTATAGGTGATTTTATATTAAGTTGTGGAGAAATTTCTGTTTTAGTATTAATAGATCTTATAATTAGAAATATTCCTGGTATATTAAATAATATCGATTCTTGTAAAAATGATTCTTTTAATTTTAAAGGATTATTAAGTTATCCTAATTATACTAAACCATATAAATTTAATAATTTTTGTGTTCCTAAAATTCTTTTATCTGGTAATCATAAAAATATTAATTTATGGAGATTAAAACAATCTTTTATAAAAACTTTGATTCATAAGCCTTATTTATTAAATAATTTTTTTACAGATAAAAAGATAATAAAATTTTTAAAAAAAATAATAAATATTTAAAATTAATTTTTAATAATTATATGAAAAATAGATTAATACAATTTGTTGAAGAAAAATATTTAAATAAAAGTATACCATTTTTAAGATCTGGTTATTTAGTAGAAATAAAAATTTGAGTTATAGAGGGTTCTAAAAAAAGATTACAAAATTTTAAGGGTATAATTATTTCTATTAATAATAAAGGTTTAAATACTTCTATAACATTAAGAAAATTATCTTATAATGAAGGTGTAGAAAAAAAAATTTTTATTTATTCTCCTATAATATATTCTATATTAATAAAAAAAAAATTTTTTTTTAATAAATCTAAATTATATTTTTTACGTAATAAAAATAAATGTTATGTTAAATAAAATATATAGATTATTAGTATGTGTTGAATATAATGGAATTAATTATATTGGTTGACAAAAACAATTACATAATTGTTTTAGTATTCAAGAAATAATTGAAAAATGTTTGTCTAAAATTTCTTGTCATAAAGTAAATATAGTTTGTTCAAGTAGAACTGATTCTGGTGTACATAGTTTAGGTCAAATTTTTCATTTTGATACTTATATTTATAAGAGTGAAAAAGAATGATTGTTAATTTCTAATTTTAATTTACCATATGATATTACATTTAAATGAGTTAAATATGTTAAAAATAATTTTCATGCTCGTTATAATGTTTTTTCTAGAAGATATTTATATATTATTTTAAATTCTAATATAAGATCAAGTTTTTTAAATAAATTAGTTATGTATTGTAATTATAATCTTAATATTGATCTTATGTTACAAGCATCTTATTATTTATTAGGTAAACATAATTTTTCTTCTTTTCGTTCATCAGGTTGTGAATCTAAAAATCCATATAAAAATATTATGCATCTAAATATATTTAAGAAAAAAAAATATATTATATTTGATATTAAAGCTGATTCTTTTTTATATCGTATGGTTCGTAATATTATTAGTAGTTTATTATTAGTTGGTATTAAAAAACATCCTGTAAATTGAATTAAATATATTTTATCTTTTAAAAATAAAAATGTATGTAAAATTAATTCTGTTAAGCCATATGGTTTATATTTATATAAAATAGAATTTTAAGTTTGGAAATTTATTATTAATTATTTATTTTAATATAAAATATTTATGAATTTTACTAGAATTATTTATATAATTAGTTATTTTATAATATTTTTTTCTGTTTTTTTTAGTTTTAAAAGAGGTTTTTTAAGAGAATTATTTTCTTTATTTTTTTTGTATATTTTTTATTTTTTGTTAAATAATTATTTTTTGTTTTTTTTAAATCAAAATTTTATTATATTTTTCAAAAAAAAATATTTTTATTTTTTATGATTATTTTTATTTATATTAATAATTTATTCTTTAGAAAATTTTTTATTTTCTATATTAAAAAATTTTCTTATGACAATAATTTATTTTTTAAATATATTTTTAATTTTAATAATTGGTATTTTAAAGGGTGTTTTAATTATTTATTTTGTAAACAATTTACTTAAAATATTTTTTTCTTTATAATTTGAAATTGCGGGAGTTGGATTTGAACCAACGTCCTTCGGGTTATGAGCCCGACGAGCTACCACTGCTCTATCCCGCTATTATTTATAGGTTATCATATTTATATATTTATGTAAATTAAAATTTAAATATTAAAATTATTATTTTTATATATTTTAAAGTATATTTTTAAAATTTTATTTATTTTAATATTTAATAATGTATTTTTATTTTTTAAATATATTTTATTTGATAGTTTTTAAAATGCATTTTATAATTTAAATATATTAATTTTTTTAGGAGAATATATGAGTAAAATAACAAAAGTTATAGGTAGAGAAGTATTAGATTCACGTGGGTATCCAACTGTTGAGGCAGAAATTTATTTAGAAGGTGGTTATTGTGGTAGAGCTATTGTTCCTTCTGGTGCTTCTACTGGATTAAAGGAAGCAATGGAATTACGTGATAATGATATTAATCGTTTTTTTGGTAAAGGTGTATTAAAATCTGTATTTATAATTAATAATATTATTTCTAAAGAAATAATTGGTTTAGATTCTTTAAATCAAAATAATATTGATCAATTAATGATTAATTTAGATGGAACAAATAATAAATCTAAATTAGGTGCTAATTCTATTTTAGCTGTTTCTTTAGCAGTAGCTAAAGCTAGTTCTAATTATTTAAATTTACCTTTATATAATTATATATCTAAATTAAATAAGAATAATTCTTTTTCTATGCCTGTTCCTATGATGAATATTATAAATGGTGGTTGTCATGCTGATAATAATATAGATATTCAAGAATTTATGATTTTACCTGTTGGAGCAAATAGTTTTAGACATGCAGTAAGAATGTGTTCTGAAATATTTCATACTTTAGGTAAAATATTAAAATTAAATAATAAAAAAATTTCTATAGGTGATGAAGGAGGTTATGCTCCTGATTTACATTCTAATGAAGAAGCTTTAGTTCTAATAGGAGATGCAATAAATAAATCTGGTTATATTTTAGGTAAAGATATATATTTAGCTTTAGATTGTGCTGCATCAGAATTTTATAATAAAGAAAAAAAAGTGTATATATTTGAAAATAAAAAATTTTCTTTTTATGAGTTTACAGATTTATTAAACGATTGGATAAATAAATATTCAATTTTATCTATTGAAGATCCTTTAAGTGAATTAGATTGGGAAGGATATGTATATTTAACTGGTATTTTGGGTAAAAATATTCAATTAGTAGGAGATGATTTATTTGTTACTAATGTAAATTTATTAAAAAAAGGTATTAATTTAAATGTAGTTAATTCTATATTAATAAAACCTAACCAAATAGGTACTTTAACAGAAACTTTAAATGCTATAAATTTAGCTAAAGAGAATAATTATTCTGTAATTATTTCTCATCGTTCTGGAGAAACAGAAGATACTTTTATAGCTGATATTGCTGTTGGAGTATCTTCAGGACAAATTAAAACTGGTTCTATGAGTAGATCAGAAAGAATTTCTAAATATAATAGATTAATACGTATAGAAGAAATATTAGGTTCTAATTTATATAAAGGTATTCAAGAATTTAATAATTTTAAATAATAATTTTATGAAATGAATTAAAAGTATAATTAATAAAGTTAAAATTTGAGATAAAAATTATTTTAGTATTTTTTTGGATAATAATATTTCTCCTTTTTTAGGAGGTCAATTTACTAAATTGGGTTTAAAAACTAATAGTGGTTTTTATTCTAGATTTTATTCTTTTATGAATTCTTATAAAGATAAAGAATTAGAATTTTTTTTAAAAAAAAAAAAAGGAGGATATTTTAGTAATTTGTTATTTTATAAGTCTAATAACAGTATTATATATATATCTAAATATTCTTATGGTAAATTTATTATTAAAAATATTAATAATAAAAATATTTTATGAATGTTGTGTATAGGTACTTCTATATCACCTTTTTTATCTATTTTAAAAAGTGATTTTCAATATATTAAAAAAAAATTTAAAAAAATTTTTTTTTTATACGGAGTAAAATATTTTAAAAATATTTATTTTTTAAATCAATTAATATATTTTAAAAAAAAATATGGTTTAAATTATTTAAATTTATTTTTTTTTATTAGTAGAGAAATAAATATTAAATATTTTAATAAATTTAAATTAAATATTATTTCAGGTCATATAAATAATTTTTTTTTAGAAAAAAAATTTTATAAATATATAAATAATAATAGTCATTTTATGATATGTGGTAATTGTAATATGGTTAATAATATTACTAATTTTTTGAGGAAAAAATTTTTAATTTATACTGATAATTTTTCTATAGAAAAATATTAATATTTATATTCATTTAATTAAAAAAAAATTTTTTTTACCTTTATTTATCAAAGTAAATTTATTAAATAGTTTATCTTTGTTTTTTATTTTGTATTCTGGTTCTAATATTTTTTTATAGTTTATATATATAGATTTATTTAATATTAATTTATGTGCTTGAGATTTGGAATGTGTAATATTTATAATTACTAAAATTTTTTTTAAATTATAAATATTTTTAGATATATGTAATTTAGGTTTAATAAAATTAAATATTTTATAAAATTCTTTTTTATTTTTTTGTTTTTTTTTTTTAAAAAAAAAGTTTGCTATATATATAGCTTTTTTAAATTCTTTTTTACCATGTATAATTTTAGTTATTTCTTTAGCTAAAATTTTTTTGGCATAAAAAATATTATTTTTTTTTATAATATTATTAATTTTTTTTATTTTTAAAAAAGTTATTTGTTTTAAAAATATATTTATTTTATTATCTGGTATATTTAATCAAAATTGATAGAATTGATATGGTGTAGTTTTATTAGAATTTAATCATAAAGTATTATTTTCAGATTTTCCAAATTTTATTCCTTTTTTATCAGTTATTAATGGTAAAGTGATAGCAAAAACTTCTTTTCTATAAATTTTTTTAATTAATTCTATACCAGATATTATATTACCTCATTGATCAGAACCACCTATTTGAATATTAGTATTGTATTTTTTATATAAATATAAAAAATCATAACTTTGTAATAAATTATAAGATATTTCTGAAAATGTAATACCTTTTTTATTTTTTATGTTTCTAGTTTTTATTGATTCTTTATTTAATATTTGATTAATATTAAAATATTTTCCTATATTTTTTAAAAAAAAAAGTATTTTCATATTGCAGTATCATTTTTTATTATTTAATAATAATAAATTTTTATGATTTTTAAAAATTTTTTTTATTTGTGATATAATTTTTTTTGTATATTTATTTATATTATTTAAAGAATTTATTTTTCTTTCTTTTTTTTTAAAACTTGGATCTCCTATAATAGAAGTTATACCTCCTATTAAAATTATAACTTTATATCCATAATTTAAAAATCTTTTTAAAGTTATTAATGGTATTAAATGTCCTAAATGTAAACTATCTTTAGTAGGATCAAAACCGCAATATATATGTATATTTTTATCTTGAATTTTTTTAATTATTTTTTTTTCATTAGAAATTTGTATAATTAATTTCCTTTTTTTAAGTTCTTTTATAATATTTTTTTTCATATTTATATTTTAAATAATTAAAAATATTTTAATTTTTATTATATTATAGTATATAATATTATTTATTAATATGTCGTTTATTTAATTTAATTTGCGTTCTTAACTCAGAGGTAGAGTGCCATTTTGACGTGATGGAAGTCAGTGGTTCAATTCCACTAGAACGCATTTAAATATTTTTTTTTTAAATAGGTAATATGAAAAAAACTAAAATAGTTTGTACTATGGGTCCAAATATAAATAATATTAAGATGTTGATTAAATTAGTATATGCTGGTATGGATGTTGCTAGATTAAATTTTTCTCATGGAGATCATACTATACATAAAAAATATATTTCTAATTTAAAAAAAGTAATGAATATTACTGGTAGGAGTATTTCTTTATTATTAGATACTAGAGGACCAGAAATAAGAACTTCTAAATTAAAATATTCTAAAGAGATTTTTTTAAAAAAAGGACAATTATTTAGTTTTATTTATGGTAAAGAATTTATAGGTACTAAAGATATAGTAGGTGTGTCATATAAAAATTTTATTAAAGATATTAATGTAGGTGATATTATTTTAGTAGATGATGGTTTAATATCTATGAAAGTTATTAATAAAACAGATATTAAAATAATTTGTAAAGTAAAAAATAGTGGTTTTTTAGGAGAAAATAAAGGAATAAATTTACCTAATATTTCTATATCTTTACCATTTTTATCTAAAAAAGATAAATCTGATTTAATTTTTGGTTGTCAAAATAATATAGATTTTGTTGCAGCTTCATTTATAAGACAAAGTTTTGATGTATTAGAAATAAGAAAATTTTTAGATAAATTTGGTGGAAAAAATATACAAATAATATCTAAAATAGAAAATAGAGAAGGTTTAAATAATTTTGATAAAATATTAAATGTTTCTGATGGTATAATGGTAGCTAGAGGAGATTTAGGTGTAGAAATACCAGTAGAAGATGTTATTTTTGCACAGAAAATGATGATTAAGAAATGTAATTATTCTAGAAAAATTGTTATTACTGCTACTCAAATGTTAGAATCTATGATTAATAATCCTAGACCTACTAGAGCAGAAGCTGGTGATGTAGCTAATGCTATATTAGATGGTACAGATGCAGTTATGTTATCTGGTGAAAGTGCTAAAGGTAAATATCCTGTTGAATCAGTTAAAATTATGTCTACTATATGTGAACGTACTGATAATTCTATGGAATATAATTTTTCTAATTATAAAAATGATATTCATATGCCTATTAGTGAAGCTATATGTAGAAGTTCTGTGGATATTTCTAGAAAATTAAATTCTCCTTTAATATTAGTTTTTACTAGAGCTGGTAAATCTGCTAAATTTATTAGAAAATATTTTCCTAAATCTTTAATATTAGCTTTAACTAAAAAAAAATATGTAGCTAGACAATTAATATTAAGTAAAGGAGTAATACCTATGGTTGTAAAATCTATTAATTCTACTGATGATTTTTATCGTGTAGGTAAAGAATTATCTATTTCTACTGGTTATGCTAAAGTTGGTGATATAGTAGTTATGATTTCTGGTGCTTTAGTATCTTCAGGTACTAGTAACACTACTTCAGTACATGTATTATAATTTTTATATTTTTTGTACATCTATTACTTTTTCTTTTTTTTTTAATCTTATTAATATAATTCCTTGAGTATTTCTTTTTAAAATTTTTATTTCTTTTACTAATATACGTATTATATTGTTTTTATTTGTTATTACTAATATTTGATTATTTACATTTATTTGTATTACTTTTATAACATTACCATTTTTTGAATTATTTTTTATATATTTAATTCCTTTTATTGCTCTAGATTTAGTTAAAAATTCGTTTATTAAAGTTCTTTTACCGTAACCTTTTTCAGTTACTATTAAAATTTCTTTTTTATTATTGGGTATAAGAGATGAAATAATTTTGTCATTTTTATTTAATTTTATTGCTTTTATTCCTGATGATATTCTTCCTGTTATTCTAATTAATTTAGTTTTAAATCTTATTGCTTTTCCTAATTTTGTAAATAACATTATATCTGTATTATTAATTAATAAATTTACATTTATAATGTTATCTTTTTTTTTTAAAAAAATTATATTAATTCCATTTTTTTTAAAAATTTTAATTTTTATTTTTTTAATTAATCCTTTACATGTAATAATTATAAAATATTTATATTTTTTTTTATATTTTATTCAACAAGTTATTTTTTCATTTTCTTTTAATTTTATTAAATTTGTAATTAATTTATTTTTTATATTATTTTTTTTAAATAATTTATATATTTTAATTTTAAAAAATCTTCCTTTATTAGTAAATATAAATATTATACTGTGTGTACTAGTTATTAAATTTTTTTTAATAAAATTATTTTTTTTTGTTTTAATTATTTTTTTACCTTTACCTCCTTTATGTTGAATATTATATTTAGAAATTTTTTTATATGTTAAATAATTATATTTATTTAAAATTAATATTATTTTTTCTTTTTTTATAAAATCTTTTGTTTTTATTTTTTTATATTTTTTATTTATTTTTGTAATTCTTTTATCTCCATATTTTTCTTTTATTTTGATAAATTCTTTTTTAATTATGTTTATTAATATTTTTTTTTTTATTAAAATATTTTTTAATTTTTTTTTTTTTTTTTTAAAATTAAATATTCTTGTTTAATTTTATTTTGTTCAATATGTGTTAATTTACTTAAATTTAATTTAAGTAATGAATAAATTTGTTTTTTACTTAATTTATAAATATTTTTTTTAAATTTTATTAATTGATTATTATCTGTAGAAAAAAAAATTATTTTTTTAATTTTTTTTTTAGCTTCATTTATCTTTTGGGAATTTTTTATAATATTTATTATTTTATTTATATGTAATGAACTTAAAATTAGTCCTTTTAATATATGTATTCTTTTTTTTATTTTTTTAAGTTTAAAAATTGTTTTATTTTTTATAATTTTTTTTCTATGTTTAATAAAAATATTAAATATTTTTTTAAGATTAAATTTTTTTGGTTTACCATTATATATAGCTACTATATTTATACCATAACTAATTTTTAAATTAGTTAAATATAATAGTTTATTTATTAAAATTTTTTTTTCTATATTTTTTTTAGTTTCTATTATAATTCTTATTCCTTCTTTATTAGATTCATCTCTAATATTAGTTATTCCTTCTATTTTTTTATTTTTTATTAATTCTATTATTTTTTCTATTATTTTAACTTTATTAGATTGATAAGGTAATTCTTGTATAATAATATTTTTTTTATTATTTTTTATATTTTTTTCAATATTTATTTTTGCTTTTATTTTTATTGTTCCTTGACCAGTTTTATATGCTTGATAAATTCCTTTATTATTTTCTATTATACCTCCTGTAGGAAAATCAGGTCCTTTAATATATTTCATTAAATTTTTAGTAGATATTTTAGTATTTTCAATGAATTTTATTAAAGCATTAGTTATTTCAGTAATATTATGTGGAGGTATATTAGTAGCCATTCCTACAGCTATACCTGTAGCACCATTTATAAGTATATTAGGTATTTTACTTGGAAGTATTTCTGGTATTATTTCTGTATCATCATAATTAGGTAAAAATATTACTGTATTTTTTTCTATGTCTTGAAGTAATTCTAATGTTATTTCAGACATTCTAATTTCTGTATATCTCATAGCAGCAGCTGGATCTCCATCAATAGAACCAAAATTACCTTGTCCATCTATTAAAGGATATCTGAGTGAAAAATTTTGTGCCATCCTAACTATAGATTCATATACAGCATTATCACCATGTGGATGGTATTTACCTATTACATCACCTACTATTCTAGCTGATTTTTTATATGGTTTATTAAAATTATTTTTTAGAATATACATTGCATATAATATTCTTCTATGTACAGGTTTTAATCCATCTCTTATATCTGGTAATGCTCTACCTATAATTACTGATATGGCATAATCTAAATATGATTTTTTTAATTCTTTATTTATATTAATATTTTTTTGTTTATTTAAATATTTTTTTTTCATTTATTTTATAGTTGTTTTATTTTATATTTTTTCTAATTATATTTATATAATATATTATATAAATATATTTTTTATAAAATTTTAAATTATATGTTATATAAATATAATTTTAAAATATTTTATAAAATATATTAAAATATTTTAAATATTTAAATTTTTTGTAATTATTAATTTTTTTTTATTATTTATATATATATTAAATAAGTAGTTATTATTATTTAATAATATATTTTTTATTTATTAATATAAAATTATAATAATTTAAATTTTATTAATTTTGTATTTAAATTTATTTGTATAATTATTGTTTTTTTTTAAAAAAATATTTATTTTTTAATGTTTTAAAATATTTTATATAATTTTATATATTATTTAAAATAAATTATAGATGTAAAATATTTTTTTATTTATCAGAAAATAAAGTTTTAAGATAATTTTAAAATATTAGTTAATAAAATATTAACTGTAAATATTTATAAAAATATGTAAATTTATTTTTTAATAAATATTTATTTTGTAATTAAGATATATTTTAAAGAAAGTTAATAAATATTAATTATATATTTTTTTATTATTTTTTTTAAAAAAAAATATTTTTTAATATTTAAATATTATTTTAAAATAATTTATTTTTTAAGTTATTATTTATATATATGTATATATATTATTTTAAATAATATTAACAATATTATTTATTTTTATATTTTTTAAAAGTTTATTAATTAATTATTTATTTAAATTATATATTCTAAATGTTAGAATATTTTTTATTAAATAAATAAAAATATTTTATTTAAATTAATATCTAAAACCCATATCTTTTAAATATGGGTTATTAGTTTTTTTTAGATATTAAAAATTTTAATATATACATATTAGTAGAATATATTAAAATTTTAAGTTTATATTTTTTAAAAATAATTATATTAAATATTTATTTTTTTAAAACAAAAATTTTTTTTTAAATTATATTTTAAAATTAAAATTAAACATGTAATATTTGATAAAAATTACCTATAATACATATTATAAATATACATATCATAATTAATAAAGGATTAATTTTTTTCTTTAGTAATCACATACATGTTAATGTTAATAATAATGGTATTAAACCAGGTATTAGTTGATCTAAAATATTTTGTATAGTTGTTATTTGTCTTACATTACTTTGGTATTGTTGAACATTAGATACAACTACAGGAATATTAATTTTTGTTCATTTACTAACTAAAGATCCCATAATAAATAAACCTAATATTGATGAACCTTCAGTTAATTTTTGAAGTAAATTTTTATTTATTTCTTTTACTATATTTAATCCTTTTTTATATCCATAATGAATACCATAATATAATGCAGATATTCTTATAATATTAAATGAAAAGAAAAATATTATAGGGCCAATTAGATTACCATTTACAGATAAACTTGCTCCTACAGCAGATAAAATTGGTCTAATTGTACCTCAAAAAATTGGATCTCCTATACCTGCTAAAGGACCCATTAATCCTATTTTAATACTATTTATAGTACTTTTTTTTATTTTTACTCCATTAGCTTTTTTTTCTTCCATAGCAATAATTACTCCTAATATAGGAGCTACCATATATGGATGAGTATTAAAAAATTCTAGATGTCTTTGTACTGCTTTTTTTTTTTCTTTTTTATTATCATAATAAAGTTTATTAATTACAGGAATCATAGAGTAACAAAAACCTAATGCTTGCATTCTTTCAAAATTTCATGATCCTTGTAACAAAGTACTACGTATAAATACTTTATTAATATCTGTATTACTAATTTTTTTTTTATTCATTTATTTAATCCTTAAATATTATTAATCTAATTCATCATCTTTAGTGATTTTTTTATTTTTATTATTGATATTATTAATTTCTTTAATATAATATTTAGGTGATAATTGTATATATAATATAGCTAATACTATAGCAATAATACCTAAACCAACTAAATTAAATTTAGTAAATGCTGCTATTGTAAATCCTAAATAAAAAAATGGCATTAATGATTTAGTTTCCATCATATTTATTACCATAGCATATCCAACTACTACTATAATACCACCAGAAATATTTAAACCGTTAGTTACTACTAATGGTATAGAATGTAATATTTTTTGTATTATTTCTGTACTCATTGATAATATTATTATTAATGTAGGTATAGCAACTCTCATAGATTGTAAAAATAATGCACATATATGTATACATGATATAAAAAATAAATTTTGATTTTTTTTTATTGTTTTATCAGCTAAATGTTGAAGACCTATAGTTAAACTACGTACAAATATAGTAAGTATTTGACCTGTTGCTGATATTGGTAATGCCATAGCTATACCTGAACCAATATTTTGTTTATTTGCTATTACTAAAATAGTAGATATTATTGATGCTAGAGCTGTATCTGGACAAACAGCTGCTCCTATATTCATTCAACCTAAAGATATAACTTCTAATGTTCCTCCTAAAATTATTCCAGTTTTTAAATCATTTAGTATTCATCCAATTAAAGGACATGCTAATATTGGTCTATGTATTTGAAATTCGTCTAATATAGATTCTGCACCTATTAAACAACTTGCAATAAATATTAATATTATTTGTGATAAAGTAATTTCCATATTTTTTCCTATTTATTATTTTTTTTATTTTTTTAATATATCTATTAAATTTATTTTTTTATCATTAGGTACTTTTCTTATTTCTAATTCTATATTCATTTTATGTAGTTTATAAAATGATTTTATATCATCTTTATTTACTGATACTGCATTTGTTATTTGTTTTTTTCCTTTTTGATATGATATACCTCCTATATTTATACTTTTAATTTTTACTCCTTTTTGAATAATTTTAATTATATCTTTAGGATTTGTAAATAATAATAAAACTTTTTCTCCAAAATATTTTGGATTATTATATACTTTAATAAATTTTTTTATATTTACTACATGAGAAGTAATATTAGGTGGTGATACTTGTTTTAATAATTTTACTCTTATTGTATCTTTTGATATATCATTATTAATAACTATTATTCTTGAAATTTGAAATTCTTTACTTCAACCAGTAGTAACTTGTCCATGTATTAATCTATCATCTATTCTGGTTAACATAATTTGCATATTTTTTATATTTTTTTCTATTTTATTTTTTTTTATTTTTTTTTTATTATTTATAATATTATATATATTATTGATACTTTTTTTTCCTGTTTTTATAGCTATATTAATTAACTGATCAAAATTTTTGTTTTCTTCTCTTGCCATACATGTTTCTAGTAACATAGGTATATTAGTACCCGATATAATATCGCATTTATTTTTTTTTGTATGTAATATTTTATTTGCTGCATTAAATGGACTACCTCCAATTATATCTACAAAAAATATTATACCTTTGGATATATTTAATTTTTTAAATGATTTTTTATATTTTATAATTAAATTGTTTAAATTTTCTCCAGGTAAAAATTTTATTGCAAATATATTTTTTTGTTTTCCTATAATTAATTCTATTGTTTTAAGAATTTCTAAACTTAAAGTACCATGCATACATATAATTATTGCTATATTCATTAGAATCTCCTTTTTAAAAAAGATAAATAAATCATTTTTATTATTTATTTTAATATAGAATATATTATTATTAATAATATATATATATTTTATATATTTAATTTTTGAAAAATATTTACATATATTTATTTTTTTAAGAAAAAAAATAATATTTTTATATTAAATTTAAATTTTATTTTTTTTTTATAAAAATATATTAATTTAAAAATTTATTTTAATTAATATATAAAATTATAAATTAAAATTTTTTAATTTTTATTTATCATTATATTAATAATATCATTGTTTTTAATAATATATTTTTTTCCTTTTATTTTAATTTTACCTATTTTTTTTGTTTTATTTCATCCTTTATATTTTATAAAATTTTTGAAATTTATAATATGAGCTTTAATAAATTTTTTTGAGAAATCACTGTGTATTTGTTTAATACTTTTTATAATATTATATTTTTTTTTTGTTAATCATAATGTTGTTTTATTTTTTTTAATAGTATAAAAAAATATTAAATTTAATTTTTTAATTATTTTTTTGTTAATTTTATATTTAATATTTTGTTTTTTAAAATTTTTATTATTTTCTTTTTTTATATTAATATTTAGAATTATAGGTTTATTTTCTATATTTTTAATATAATTTTTTATTTTTTTTATTTTTTTTTTGTTTTCAAATTTATTGTTTATGTTTAATATATATATTTTTTTTTTATTAGTGAGTAAATTATTTTTTTTTAAAATTTTTAATTGTTTATTATTTAATTTTTTTTTATTTATATATTTTTTTTTTTCTAAAATTTTTATAAATAAATTAATTGTTTTATTTTTTTTTTTATTATTATATTTATTTTTTATTTTTTCTAATAATATTAAATCAGAAAGTATTATTTCATTATTAATTATATTTATATCTTTTATTGGATCTATTTTTTTGTTTATATTAATAATTTTAGGATTTTTAAATATTCTTATTATATGTATTAAAATATTTGTTTTTCTTATATCTTCTAAAAATTTATTTCCTAATCCATGTCCTTTATGAGCATCTTTAATTAATCCTGCTATATCAAAATATTTTATTTTAGGAAAAATAGTTTTTTTATTTTTAATATATTTAATTATTTTATTAATTTTTTTATTTTTTATTTTTGAATGTCCTATATTAGATTTTATAGTACAGAAAGGAAAATTTTTGTTTTTAACTTTTTGATTTGTTAATAAGTTAAATAAAGTTGATTTACCTATATTAGGTAAACCTATAATTCCGCATTTAATTATCATTTTATTATTTTATTTAAATTTATTTTTTATTTTAAGATATTATTTTTTTTTAAAAAAAAATGAAAAATTTGAATATATAGTTATATTATTTATTTTTTATTTATTTTAATATATTTATATTTATAAAAAAATTAATTTTATATAATATATTTTTTAAAGAAAAAATAAATATTTTAATTTTTGTATTTTTTATATTATATTATTATATAAAAATATTTTATGTTTTAAATTTATTTAAATATTAATTATAAAATGAATATTATATATTATAAGAAGAAGATAAAATATTATATATTTTCTTTATTAAAAAATATTTCTGGTTTATATATATATCAATTAATAGATAAGTATAATTTATTTTTAAATTATAAAAATAATTTAGATAAAGGGTTATTAGGACGTCTAATAGAAAATTATATTGTTAATAAAAAATTTAAAGGTTATATATGTGATATTAATTATTTAAATTGAGAATTAAAAACTGTTTCTTTAAATAATTATAATGTTCCTTATAATGAAGTATTATTATTAACTTTTAAATTGTTTAATTTTTTTAAATTGAATTTTAAAAAAAAATTTTTTTTAAAAATACATAAAATATTATGAGTACCTTTACTAGGTAAAAAAAATATATTTTTTTTATATAAAATTATTGGTAATTTTTTTCTTACTTATTTGGATAAAAAAAATATTATAAAATTATGAATTGAATTAAAAAAAATTATAAATTTTTTATTAAATAAAAATATTATATTGAATAATTATTATAGTAAAAATTTTAGATTACAATTTTTTTTAATTAAAAAAAATAATAATTTTTTAGATTTTTGTAATTATTATATAAGATTATATTTAAATAAAAATTTGTTAAAAAAAATTTTTTTAAATTTTAAAAAATATTTTTAATTTTTTTTTAGTGTTGGAAAAAAAATAGTATTTTTTATTGATTTATTATTTGTTATTAACATTACTAATCTATCTATACCTATACCCACACCCGAAGTTGGTGGTAAACCATATTTTAATGCATTTATATAATTTTTATCTAAAAAATTTATATTTTTATTTTCTTCTATTAATTGTTGTTTAAATTTATTTTTTTGTTTTTTATAATTATTTAATTCTGTAAATCCATTAGCTATTTCTAAACCTCCTATAAATAATTCAAATCTTTCTGCTATATTACAATTTTTTTTTTTTTCTTTAGCTAAAGGAGATATATTAGATGGGTAATCAGTTATAAATGTTGGTTGAATAATTTTTTTTTCTACTGTATTTTGAAATATTTTAAATATTATTTTTTCTGTAGATTGATTATATATATTTATATTTATTTTTTTTGCTATATTAATTATTTTTTTAGTATTATTTAATTCTTTAATAGATTTAAATAATTTAGAATATTTATATATTGATTTTTTAAATGTTATTTTTTTAAATGGTATTTTAAAATTAATTTTATATTTTTTAAAAAATATTTTTTTTTTTTTAATAAATAAAGAATTTATAATATATGAGAACATTTTTTCTATTAATTCCATCATATTTTTATAATTAGAGTAAGATTGATATATTTCTATCATTGTAAATTCAGGATTATGTTTAGTAGAAATACCTTCATTTCTAAAATTTCTATTTAATTCAAATATTTTAGTAAAACCTCCTATAATTAATTTTTTTAAATATAATTCTGGTGCTATACGTAAATACATATATGTATTTAGTTTCTTATAATATGTTTTAAATGGTTTTGCACTAGCTCCTCCAGGAATTATATGTAACATAGGAGTTTCTACTTCTAAAAATTTTCTTTGATTTAAAAATTTTCTTATTAAATAAATTATTTTAATTCTTTTTAAAAATGTTTTTCTAGTCTTTATATTTGTTATTAAATCTAAATATCTTAAACGAATTTTTTTTTCTTTATTTTTTAATTTATGAAATTTATCTGGTAATTTTTTGTATGATTTATTTAATATTTTTATATGTTTACATCTTATTGTTAGTTCTTTAGTATTTGTTTTAAATAATATTCCTTTTAAATATATTAAATATCCTAATTTGATTTTTTTAATTATAGTTAAATATTTTTTATCTATTTTATTTTTATTTATTAATATTTGTATGTTACCTTTTATATCTTGTATATTTAAAAATATATTTTTTCCCATATTTCTTTTAGAAACTATTCTTCCAGCTATTTTTTTATATATTTTTTTTTTTTCTATTATTTTTTTAGGTTTTTTAGAATAATTTTTAATTATATGATATATATCGTTTATTTTTTTAATATTCATATTTTTTTTTATATTTTTTTTCTAAATTTTTTTCTATAAATATATCTATATTTCCATTTAGTATTTTTTGTACATTTTTTAATTTTATATTTAATTTTGTATCTTTAACTATATCATTATTAATTATATATGTTCTAGTTTGATTTCCTCAATTTATATTTGATTTTTGGTATTTTTTTTTATTTTTTTTAAATTTTAATATTTTGTTTTTTAATTGTATTATTGCTTGTTTTTTGTTTTTATGTTGTGATCTGTTTTTTTTACATTGTGTAATAATTCCTGTAGGAATATGTTTAATTCTTACTGCTGATTCGGTTCTATTAGCATGTTGTCCTCCTGTTCTTGAAGGTTTGTAAAAATTTATTTTAATATCTTTTAGTAAAATATTAAATGTATTTTTTTTGTTTTTTTTTTTTTTTACATATACATATACTGAACAAAAAGATGTATGTATTTTTTTATTTATTTTGAATGGACTTTGTCTTATTAATCTATGTATACCTATTTCATTTTTTAAATATTCGTATACATATTTTCCTATTATTAATATTGTTGCTGATTTAATTCCAGCTATTTCTCCGTATATTTTTTCGATTATTTTAGTTTTAAATTTTTTTTTTTCTGCTCATTTAATATACATTTTAAATATTGATAAAGATCAATCTTGTGCATCTGTTCCTCCAGAACCTGATTGAATATTTATATAACATTTTTTTTTATCTTTATTTTTGTATAAAAAATTTTTTATTTTTATATATGAAAAATTTTCTTTAATTTTTAAAATTTTTTTTTTAAAATTATATTTTTTTTTATTTAATTTAAATTGTTTAATTTTTTTTTTGAAACATTTAATTTTTTTTTTAATTTTATTGATTTTATTAATATTTTTTTCTAGTTTTTTTTTTTTAATTAAATATTTATCATAAAATTGAATATTTTGGTAATTATTTTTTTTTTTAAATTCTAAAAATTTTTTATTTATTTTAGTAAAATTTATTAATTTTAAAAAATTTTTATATTCTATATATATTTTTTGTATTTCTTTATAAATTTTTTTTTTTTCTAACATAGTTTTTAAAAATATATTTTAAAATTTAGATATTTTTTTTGTGTAAAATATTTTGTATAAAATTAAGTTTTTTATTGTTAATTCATAAATAAATATAAAATATAGATTTTTTAATGGATTTTTTAATTAATTTTTTTATTTTTTTTTTAGGAATAGATAAGACAAATTTTCTTAATTTTTTCTTTTTCAATGGTTTTCCAATACCTATTCTTAGTTGATAAAAATTATCTTTTTTAAAATATTTAATTATATTTTTTATACCATTATGTGTGCTTTTTTTACCTATATTTTTTTTAATTTTTACTATTCCTGGATTTAAATTTATTTCATCATGTACAATTAATATTTCTTTATTCATTAAGTTTAATTTTTTTTTAATTTTATATATATTTTTACCACATAAATTTATATATGTATTTGGAATATATAAATATATATTTTTTTTGTTAATTTTTTTTTGATATACTTTATTAAATTTAATTTTTTTTTTATTTAAAAATTTTTTAATAAATCATATTCCTACATTATGTCTTGTTTTAAATAATTTTTTATCTATATTACCTATTCCTATAATTATTTTAATACACATATTTTTTAAAAATATTTAATATTTTAGTAGATTATTTTGGTAAATAATTAAATTTGTTATTAAATATTATATATTTTTTGTTTTTAAATTACTATTTTAATTTTAAATTAATATTAAAGTTAATTAAATTTATATTAAAATATATTATTAAGTTATTAAATTATTTTAATGTTTTAGGTAAAATTTATGGATAATAATTTTATTAAGTTTAGAATTGATAAAATTAATAAAGAATTAATTAAATTAAATAAATTAATTAATTATAATTTAGATTATAAAAGTAAGAAATATTTATCTTTAATATGTAAATATAAAAAATTTTGTAAAATTAAAGATTGTTTTGATATTTGAATAAAATATTCTCAGGAATTAGATTATATTAAATTATTAATTAATGATAAAGAATTAAATTCTTTAGCTATAGAAGAATATAAAAAAGTTTATATTAAAGTAAATTTTTATTTTAATAAATTAAAAAATTATTTATTAAATTTAGATAAAAATTCTAAAGATATTTTAAATGTTTATTTAGAAATATATGCTGGTACAGGAGGACATGAAGCTTCTTTATTTGTTTATGATTTGTTTAAAATGTATACTAAATATTCTGAATTAATGAATTGAAAAGTTGAATTAATTAGTTGTAATAATACTGAATTAAATGGATATAAAGAAATAGTAATAAAAATTATTGGTAAAAATGTTTATAGTAAATTAAAGTTTGAATCTGGAGGTCATAGAGTTCAAAGAGTACCTTTAACTGAATCTCAAGGTAGAGTTCATACTTCTACTTGTATAGTAGCTGTTATACCTGATGTACCAGAAGTTGATTTACCTTTATTACGTAATGAAGATATTAAAATAGATACTTTTAGATCTTCAGGTTCTGGTGGACAACATGTTAATACTACTGATTCAGCTGTTCGTATTACTCATATACCAACAAAAATAGTAGTTGAATGTCAACAAGAAAGATCTCAACATAAAAATAAATCTAAAGCTTTAGAAGTATTAAAAGCTAGAATTTATTCTTATAAATTAAAAAAAAAAAATAAAAAAAATATTTTTAAGAAAAAAAAATTATTAGGTACTGGATATAGAAGTGATCGTAATCGTACTTATAATTTTATACAAAATCGTATTACTGATCATCGTATTAATTTTACTATTTATTCTTTAAATAAAATTTTAAATGGTAGATTAGATTTATTAATTATTCCTTTAATTAAAAAATATGAAAAAAATATTTAAATGAATATTTTAAAATGAATTAATAATATTAAATTATATAAAATAAATAATTATATAAGTTATAATGATATTTTTTTAATTTTAGAGTATGTTTTTAAAAAAAAAAAAATATGAATTTTATCTAATATTTTTTTGAAAATAAATGATTATCAATTAGGTATTTTGAATTTTTTTTTTATTAAAAGATTACGTGGTGAACCAATATTTTATATAATTAGTAAAGGTTTTTTTAGAAATATTTCCTATAAAATATATCCTGATGTATTTATACCACGTTTTGATACTGAATTAATGGTTAGTTATACTATTAATATTATTAAATTAAATAATTTTTTAAATATTTTAGATTTAGGTACAGGTTCTGGTGTTATAGCTTTATCTATAGCTAAATCTTGTAAAAATACTTTTGTTACTGGTGTGGATATAGATTTATTATCAGTTAATTTAGCTAAATATAATTCATATCGTTTAAATATAAAAAATGTTTTTTTTTTAAAAAGTAATTGATTTTCTTATTTTAAAAATAAAAAAAAAAATTTTGATTTAATAATTAGTAATCCTCCTTATATAAAAAAAAATGATTTTTGTTTAAATATTTTAAATGATTTACGTTTTGAATCCTATTTTTCTTTATTTTCTAGATTTAATGGTATTTTAGATATTTTTTTAATAATAAATGAATCTTTTAATTATTTAAGAAATAAAGGTTGATTAATTTTAGAACATTCTCATAATCATAAAAATATAGTGAAATATATGTTTTCTAAAAAATTTTATAATGTTTTTAGTTTTAAGGATTATAATAATTTATATCGTTTTACAATTGGTCAAAAAAATATATTTTAATTTTTTTACATTTTATTTAATATTTTTATACCCAATAATGATAAACATATTTTAATAATTTTAGCTATTATAGCAATTAATTTTAATTTACTATTTTTAATTTTAATATTTTTAATATTTTTAATATTATTTGTCTCATAAAATTTAGAAAATAGAGATGTTATTTTATATAAATAATGACATATAATATGTGGATTTCCTTTAGATGAAAGATTTATAATTTCTTCTAAATTAATTATTTCTTTACATATATAAAATTCTATTTTATTAAAAATTTTAAATTTATTTTCTTTAATACTTTTTTTTATATTAGTATTATTTTTTTTTAATATTGATATTATTCTTGTATAAGCATATTGTATATATGGTCCTGTATTATCTTTTAAAGAAAGCATTTTTTTAATATTAAAAATATAATTTTTAATTCTATTTTTTGATAAATCATAATATTTTATAGCACTTATAGCTATTATATTAGATATTTTGTTAATTTTTTTTTTGTTATATATATATTTATTTTTAGATAATATTTTTTTTTTAGTAATTTTAATAGTTTTTTTAATTATTTTTTTTAATTTTATATTTTTTCCTTCTCTAGTTTTATAAGGTTTTCCTAGTTTATTTAATATAGATCCAAAATTATAATGTATTAATTTAACATTTTTAGGTATATATTTAGCTTTTTTAACTATTGTAAATATTTGTTTTAAATATATATTTTGTCTAGAATCTATTAGATAAATTATTTTATTTGTTTTATATTTTTTATATCTATATATTATGGAAGCTATTTCTGTAGTACTATATAAATATCCTCCATCTTTTTTTCTTATTATTAGTATATTTTTTTTATTTTTATTTGTAGTTTTTATAAAAACTGATTTTTTTTTTTTATATGCTATTTTTTTTTTTATTAGGTCTTTAACTATATAAGGTAAAAATTTTTGATAATAACTTTCTCCTATTGTATTTTTTTTATTAATTTTTATATTTAATATTTTATATATTTTGTTATTTTTTTTTATAGTTAATTTAATTATTTTTTTTCATATTTTAATTATTTTTTTTTTTTTTTTTTGTAATTTAACTACATATTTTCTAGATAAATTAGAAAATTTTTTATCTTTTAAAAATTTTTTTTGAGCATTTTTGTAAATATTTTCTATTAATTTTATATTATTAATTTTTTTTTTTATTTTATATTTTTTAATTCATGCAATTATCATTCCAAATTGTGTTCCTCAATCACCTAAATGATTTATTCTTATAATATTATGACCTAAAAATTTTAATATATTTGCTATACTATCACCTAATATAGTTGATCTTAAATGTCCTATATGCATTTCTTTAGCTGCATTAGGTGATGAATAGTCTATTATGATATTTTTTTTTTTTTGTTTTATACCAAAATTTTTTATTTTTGTATATTTATTTATTATTTTACTTATTTCTTTTTTTTTTATAAATATATTTATAAATCCAGGAGAAATAATTTTAATTTTTTTAAATATTTTTTCTTTTTCAAGTTTATTTTTAATTTTTTTAAATATATATATTTTATTAATTTTTTCTTTTTTAATTATTTCTATAATTCCATTTATTTGATAATCACTAAATTTATTATTTTGATGTATTTTATAATTATATTTTTTTTTAATTTTTATAGATTGAAATATTTTATTAATTTTTTGATGAATTATTTTTTTAATATTCATAATATTATTTATTTTTAAAATATATTTATATATTAAATTGTTATATACTTATTATATTGTTTAGATTAATTTTAACATTTTTTTTATATATAATAATTTTATGCGTAGTTATTATTGTGGTTTATTAAATATTAAAGATATTAATAAAGAGGTATGTTTATGTGGTTGAGTACATAATATAAGAATTTTTAAAAAGATTATTTTTGTTAATTTACGTGATCATACTGGTGTTATACAATGTTTTGTTAAAAAAAAACAAATAAATATATGGAATTTAGTTATTAATTTAACTGTTGAATCTTGTGTAAAAATTTGTGGAAAAATTTTAATAAAAAAAAAAAATATCAGTAAATTAGATTTAGTAGAAATTTTTATATTTAATTTAATTATATATACTTATTCTAGTTCTTTACCAATTAATATTAGAAGTAGTAATTCTGAAAAAATTAGATTAAAATATAGATATTTAGATTTAAGAAATTATGATATGTTTAATATTTTAAAAATTCGATCTGAAATAAAATATTTAATACATAGTTTTTTATATAAAAGAGGATTTTTAGATATAGAAACTCCATATTTATCTAAATCTTTTCCTGAAGGAGCAGAAGATTATATTGTACCTAGTAGAATATATAAAGGTATGAATTATTCTTTACCACAATCACCTCAAATTTTTAAACAGCTATTAATGATTTCTGGAATAGAAAAATATTATCAAATTGTAAAATGTTTTAGAGATGAAGATTTAAGATCTGATCGTCAACCTGAATTTACTCAAATAGATATAGAGTTATCTTTTGGTAATTTTATAGATATTAAAAATTTAATAGAAAATATTATAATAAAAATTTTTTTAATTTATAAAAAAGTTAATTTAATTAATACTTTTAGTTTAATTAATTATCAAGATGCTATAGATAATTATGGTACTGATAAACCAGATTTACGTAATCCATTAAAATTTAATAAAAAGGTTTCTGATTTTTTTATTAAATATTTTAATAAAAAGTTTTTATATTCTTTAAGTTTTATATTTAAAAATAATGTTATTAATTTTAATATTAATATTGATATTAATAATAAAATATTTTCTTATTTAAAAATTTATTCTTCTTTTTGTTGTTTAGTATCTATTAAAATAATTTCTTTTCAAAATAATAAATATAAATATATTATTTATGATCATAGTAATTTAAATATAGATGATAGTTTTATTCAAGAATTTTTTTTAAAGTTTAATTTAATTATAGGTAATTTAATTTTTTTAATTTTTTTAAATAAAAAATTATTAATTGAAGATTTAGTTAATATTAGAAATTTTTTTTGTAATTTATTTTTTTTATTTAAAAAAGATAATTATTTTCCCGTATGAATAGTTAATTATCCAATGTTTTATTATGATAAATTTAATAATATTAAAACTTTTCATCATCCTTTTACTATGCCAATAAATTTTAGTAAAAATATTTTAAATTATATTAATATTTTATCTAATGCTTATGATTTAGTTATTAATGGTTATGAGGTTGGTAGTGGTTCAGTAAGAATTCATAATTATAAACTTCAATGTGAAATATTTAAAATTTTAAATATTTCTACTTCTAAAAATAGTAAATATGGTTTTTTTTTACAAGCATTAAAATATGGTGCTCCACCTCATTTAGGAATTGCTTTAGGTTTAGATCGTATTTTAATGTTGTTAACTGATGTTACTAGTATTAAAGATGTTATAGCTTTTCCAAAAACAACATCTGGTTTTTGTTTATTAACTAATTCACCTGATTAGATTTTAAAATGATTAAAAGAATTATAGGTATTGATCCTGGATCATATTATACAGGTTATGGAATAATAGAAATTATAGATTCTAAAATTTTTTGTGTTAGTAGAGGTTGTATTAAAGCTAAATCTAGTATTTTTTTTGATAGATTAAAAGTAATTTATTTAAAAATTTTAGATATTTTAATAAATTTTAAACCAAATAATTTAGTTATTGAAAAAAATTTTATTTATAGAAATTATTCTTCTATAATACGTTTAAGTCAAGTTAGTGGAGTTATTATATTAGCTGCTGTAAATAATTTTATTTCTATATTTGAATATTCTGTAACTAAAATAAGAAAATTGATTATAAGTAAAGGTAATGTTAATAAAAAAGATATTAATAAAAGTATTTGTAAATTATTTAAAATAAAAGAATTAGATTTAAATGTTACTGATGCTTTAGCAGTTGCTGTTGCTCATAATAATTATTTTAATAAATAGAATAATTATAAATATATTTTTTTTACTTGTATAATTTTTCAGATTAGTTTATTATTTATTAATGTTTAATGTTAAGTAATATTATTTATAGAAAGGTAATACAATGTCTACAAGAGTAAAAGGTAGTGTAAAATGGTTTAATGAATCTAAGGGTTTTGGTTTTATTACACCAGAAAATGGTGATAAAGATGTTTTTGTACATTTTTCAGCAATACAAAGTAGTGGTTTTAAAACTCTT
>CP145602.1:0-143362 GCA_036884345.1 Candidatus Stammera capleta | reverse complement strand
AAGAGTTTTAAAACCACTACTTTGTATTGCTGAAAAATGTACAAAAACATCTTTATCACCATTTTCTGGTGTAATAAAACCAAAACCCTTAGATTCATTAAACCATTTTACACTACCTTTTACTCTTGTAGACATTGTATTCACCTTTAAAAAATAAATATTAATTATAATAATATATATAAGAAGCTAAATCCAAAACTTTATCAGAATAACCAGTTTCATTATCATATCAAGAAATAATTTTAACAAATTTATCATTTAATAACATAGATGCTTTAGCATCAAAAACAGAAACTAATTTTTCACCATTAAAATCACTTGATACAACATCTTCATTAATATAACCTAAAATACCACGTAAATAACTTTTAGAAGCTTCTTTCATAACACTACATAATTTATTATAAGTAATACTACTATATAATTTAGCTGTAATATCTACAACAGAAACATTAGAAGTTGGTACTCTAAATGACATACCAGTAATTTTACCTTTTAAATCAGGAATAATATTTCCTATAGCTACTGCTGCACCTGTAGAAGAAGGAATAATATTTTGAAAAACACTTCTACCTCCTCTTCAATCTTTTAAAGAAGGAGAATCAACAACTTTTTGAGTAGCAGTAGAAGCATGTATAGTTGTCATAAAAGACTCTAAAATACCATAATTATCATGTATAACCTTTACTATAGGAGCTAAACAATTCGTAGTACAAGAAGAATTTGATACTATATTTTGTCCATCATAATTATGATGATTAACACCCATAACAAACATTGGAGTATCATCTTTTGATGGAGCAGTTATTACTACATATTTTGCACCACTTAAAATATGTCCATAAGATAATTCTTTAGTTAAAAAAATACCTGTTGACTCTATTACTACATCAATATTAAATTTATTTCAAGGTATATCAGTAGGATTTTTATAAGAAGTAACATAAACTTTATTATTATCAATTAATAAATTATTATCTACTACTTTTACAGTACCTTTATATCTACCATGAGTAGAATCAAATTTTAACATATAAGCCATATAATTAGCATCTATTAAATCATTTATAGCTACTATGCTAATATTTTTTCTATTTTGAGCATTTCTAAATACTAATCTACCTATTCTACCAAAACCATTAATTCCTATTCTAATCGACATATATATCACCTATAAAAAAAAATATAATATAATCAAAAAAACAAAATCTATATAATAAAAAGTATATTTATAATACATACGAAAATCAATAATTAAATTATAATATAAAAAATATTTTTTTTTAAAAAAATAAAATATAAATAAAATTAATTCATTTTTAAAAAACAATTTACATAATAATTAATAATTTAAAAATAATTTTTTAAAAATAAAATATTATTTTACAAAAAATAAAATACTTATTTATAAAAAAAAATATTTTAAATATATTTAATAATATAAATAAATAATTTTAAAATATAAAATAAAAAAATAATAATAATTTAAAATATAATTAAATTAATTAAAATAAAAAAAATATAAATAATAAAATAAATATTATTAATATAAAAAAATAAAAAAAAATTAAAGTTATACCTTTATTTATAAGGATAAGGTAAATCTTTTAAAAAAGGATTTTTAGCTGAAAAAAAAGCTATTTTATCACATTTATCATTATAAAAATTACCTACATGACTTTTTATTAAATGTCATTTAATTTTTTTTTTAAAAAAAAAAATTAAGTTATATATTTTAATTCACAAATCTATATTTTTTATTAATTTATTATTAGTATTTCTCCAATTATTATTTTTTCAAAAATATATTCAATTACTAATACCACTATATAAATAATTACTATCTGTAAATATATTTAATAATAAAATTTTATTTTTATAAATTAAAAAAAAATTTAATGGTAATATCACAGCCATTAATTCCATTCTATTATTAGTAGTATAATAATATCCAGAATGAAAAATAATTCTTCTATTAATTATTATTGCTATAGCTGCACAACCACCTGGACCAGGATTATTAATACAAGAACCATCTGTATAAATATCTATTTTTAACATATACTTAATAAACAATATTTTTAAAATTATTTGAATATTATAAAACTAAAAAAAAAAAATGCATAGACAAATAGTACTAGATATAGAAACAACAGGAATAAATTTAATAGATAAACCTTATATAGGTCATAGAATAATAGAAATAGGAGCTATAGAAATAATAAATAAAAAAATAACAAACAAATTTTTACATTATTATATTAACCCCCAAAAAAAAATTGATAATAAAGCTTATAAAATACATGGTATATCTAATAAATTTTTAATTAATAAACCTAAATTTATAGAAATATCAGAAAAATTAATTAAATTTATTAAAAAATCTGAATTGATAATTCATAATGCTAATTTCGATATAAGTTTTATAGAAAACGAATTAAAAATTATCAATCACAAAATAAAAAACATAAGTAAAATTTGTAAAATTACTGATACTTTATCAATAGCAAGAAAAAAGTTTCCAAGAAAAAAAAATGATTTAAATAGTTTATGTCAAAGATATAAAATAAATAATTCCAACAGAAAAAAACACGGAGCATTAATAGATGCTAAATTATTAGCTTTAATATATTTAAATATAACAAAAAAACAAACAAAAATAAATTTTATAAAAAAAAAAAACCAGAAAAACACATATAAAAACAATAATAAATATATAAAATATATAGTCAAAAAAAAAGATCAAAAAAAACATATAAAATATATAAAATACATAAAAAAAAAATTTCAAAAATGTTTATGAATAAATAAAAATTAATAACTTTTAATAAAAAAAATAAAAATATGTATTACTATTCATCAAAAAAAATTAAAAAAATAAAAAAAATATCTAAATATAAAAAAAAATATATAAATACTTATGGATGAATAAAATCTAAAAGAAAATCTAAAATTGGAATATTATTTATAGATATAAATGATGGTTCCGATATTGAATCAATACAAATAATTATCAAAAAAAAAATACTTATAAAAAGTAAAATTAAAAAATCAAATTTAAATAATGGATGTTTAATAATAATTACAGGAAAAATAAAAAAAAATATTAATAATAATACAAACGAAATACATGCTAAAAAAATTAAAATATTAGGTAAAATTAAAAAATCTAATAAATATCCAATAAGTCCAAAATATCATACTGTAAAATATTTAAGAAATATATCTCATTTAAGACCAAGAACAAAATTAATTTCTGCAATTAGTAGAATAAGAAATACTTTAATATATTATTTACATATTTTTTTACAAAAAAATAACTTTTATTGAATACCTACTCCTATAATAACTTCTTTAGATACTGAAGGAAATAGTAAAATGTTTCAAATAAATCAAAAAAAAAAATTTTTTAATAAAAAAGCTTATTTAACTGTTTCAGGACAATTAAATCTAGAAACATATGCTTGTTCATTATCTAAAGTATATAATTTAGGACCTGTATTTAGAGCTGAAAATTCAAATACAAAAAAACATTTAGCTGAATTTTGAATGTTAGAAGTAGAAATAGTATTAACAAATATTAAAAAAATTATAAAATTAATTAAAAAATTACTATCTTTTTGTTGTAAAAAAATAATAAAAAATAATATTAATGATTTACATTTTTTAACTAAATATAATAAAAAAAATCACATACCATTAATACATAATATTATTAATAAAAAAATTATAACAATAAATTATACAAAAATTATTAAAATATTAAAAAAAAAAGAAAATTTATTTAAAAAAAAAATTACATGAGGAATAGATATATCCACAGAATTAGAAAAATACTTAACTAAAAAATATTTTAAATCTCCTATAATTATAACAAATTACCCTCAAAAAATTAAACCTTTTTATATGAAAGTTAATAAAGATAATAAAACAGTTTCTTGTCTAGATGTAATATTTCAAAATGTAGGAGAAATAATAGGTGGATCAGAAAGAGAATATAATTTAAAAAAATTAAATAAAAACATAAAAATAAAAAAAATTAATTCTAAAAAATATTGATGATATAAAGAATTAAGAAAATATGGTACTATACCTCATGCAGGTTTTGGATTAGGTATTGAAAGATTATTAATGTATATAACAAATATAAAAAATATAAGAGATATTATTCCATATCCTAGATATCCTAATTATTTAAATTTTTAATAAATAATTATTACTATTGTTAATAATTAATTAAATTTATATAATAAAATATATTCACATATTGTAATTAATTTAAGGATAAAATATATGAGTAAAAAAAATATATTTAATATACTTAGTATATTATTATTAACATTAGGTATACAAATAAATTCAAGAGCTATAAATATAATTAATAATGAAGATATTTTAATAAATATTAATGGATCTATAGAAACAAAAAATTTTCTTACTAAACAAAATAATAAATTAGATAATAACTCTATATCTTTAGAAATAGATGCAAAAACTAAAAATAAAAAAGGTATATCTACATTTGGAAAATTAGAAGAATATATTAATATTAATAATTTAAATAAAAAAAACAAAAATAATTACATTTTTAATAAATTAGTTTATATAGGTATAAAAAATAATAAAATAGGTAATATAAAACTAGGAAGAAATTATTCTTTAATATATAATACATTATCATATACAAATATATCTCCCTATTACAAAAGTAAAATATTTAAAGAAAATAGTTTAACAGGTATAAATAATAATACTATTACTTATAAAAAAACTTTTAACATAAATAATAAAAATTTTTTACTTAAAAAAATTACTTTAGTTGGTCAATATCAAGGAAAAAATAATATATTTAATAAAGATTATTTTACTATTAAAAATGGATGAGGAATAAGATATATTATAAAAACAAATAATGGAATTGAAATATCTTCAGCATATGCTAATCAAAATATAAATAGAGAAAATAAAATTAGTTATAATGAAAATATTTTAAATAAATTAAGAAATAATATTTTATCAGCTTGATCAACAAGTTTAAAATATAATTTAAATAAATTATATATAGCTTGTTCTTATATAGAAGGAAATAATTTAAATTTAATAAAAAACATACCAAATAATAATGAATATAATAAATATAAATTTATTAATAAAACTCAAAATATTAATTTAACAGCTAAATATAATTTTGAAACAGGATTTACTCCAATAATAGGATATACACAAACTATATTTAAAAATTTAGATAAAATTAAATATCATAAATATTATGTACCATATAATAAAGATATAGAAAAATATTTTAATATAGGAGCAACATATAATTTTAATAAATCATTTTTTGGATATATAGATTATAAAATAAATCAACTATTAAAACCTAATAATTGTAAAAATAATGATTTTACATTAGGATTTATATATAAATTTTAATTATAATTTTTAATTAAATATATTAAAACATCCGAGAGGATTCGAACCTCTGACCACTCGGTTCGTAGCCGAGTACTCTATCCACTGAGTTACGGATGCAAATAAATTATAAAATTTTAAAACGATGAGAGAGGGATTCGAACCCTCGATGCAATTATATTATACATACTCCCTTAGCAGAGGAGCGCCTTAAACCACTCGACCATCTCATCTATGTATAAATATTATAACATTATAAATAAAATTATTATCTTTTATAAATATTTTTTTTATTTATTTTTTATATAATTATTTTCTATATATCAGAATATTATCTGAATTTTTTATACCTAATTTTACTTTATTTTCTACAAAATTTAAAATAGTTATAAAAATATTATTATTAATTATAATTATTTCATTAGTTCTACTAATTAATATAAATATTATATTATTTATATCCTTTAAAATTAATAATTTTTTTTTTAATAAAACTAATCAAATTGTCAATATTATATAAATATATACATTTAATATTATTCTTAACTAAAAAATAAATAGAAAACAATTTATTTTCTAAAATAGATTTTTTTTTATCATAAAAAAGAAAAAAATCTTTATCAAAAGAAAAAAAATTTATTTTATTTAAAATATATTTATCAATACAAAAAACATAGTTAATTTTAAAATTATTTAAAAACATTACAAATAATATAATATTTAATTTAAATTTAAATTTAATTTTATTTAAAACAAGAAATAATAAATTTTTATTTTCTAAAAAATGAAAATATTTTATTTTTTTAACTATAAAATTAATTTTATTCAAACAAATTATATTATTTATTTTTATATTTAAACTTTTTAAAATATCATTAACATAACATAATTTAATTTCTTTAAATTCATTTTGTTTTTTTTTATTTTTTTTAAAAATATTTTTTATTCTATTTAAAACCAAATTATTACTAACAGATAAATAATTAGATATATCTTGAATAAAAAATAATTGTTTATTAATATATTTTAATGCATTTAAATAAGTCATACATTCTATACGTTTAATACCTGAAGAAATACTATAATTATTTATTAAAATAAATAAACCTATTTCCTTTGTATTTATAATATGAGTACCACAACAATATTCTGTAGAAATATTTCCAATACTTACAACACGAAAAAAATTTTTTTTTGAAAAAAAATTTATTTTTTTATTATTATCCTGTACATAAATAATATTTACTGAAATACTATTTCATATATTTAAATTCATTAATTTATTAATTTTAAAAATATTTCTTTTATTTAAATTTTTATTATAAAAAAAATCAAAACTAAATATATTACTTTTAATTTTAGAACCTTTTTGAATAACTTTAATTTTTAAAACTTTACCTAAAATATATTTTAATAAATGAGTAGAAGAATGATTACAAGAAATTTTATGACGATAATCAATATTATAATTAACTTTTACTATATCTCCTACACTTAATAAACCATAATCTATATAACCAATATGTATAATAATATTACCTAATAATTTAGTTTTTTGTATCACAAATTTAGATTTAATATCAGATTTTAATATTAATCCTTTATCTCCTTTTTGTCCACCAGATTGAGGATATAAAATAGTTTTATTTAATATAATAGATATTTTTTTTTTATTATTAGTATCTATTTTATTAATATATAAATTATCTTCTAAAATATATAATATTTTACTAATACATTCAGTTTTTTTAAAACCTAAAAATTTTGTTTTATTTTGTAACATAATTTTATTAGTAACTAAAAAACTATTTTTTTTAGATTTATTTCTTTGAATATTTAATAAAATATTAAATTTTTTTAAATTAATATTAACACCATTAAATTTACAAATATCAACAATTAAATCTATTGGTAAACCATATGTATCATATAATAAAAAAATTTTTTTTGATTCTAATATATTTTTATATTTATCTAACTTAGATATAAAAGAATTTAAAATTTTTATTCCAAAATCTAAATTACTCAAAAATTTTTTTTCTTCATCATATACAATATTTTTAATATTAAAAAATTTTTTCTTATCAATAATATAATTTTTATTAAAAATACTATATAAATTATCAAATAATTTATATAAAATACAATTATTAATTTTTAATAATCTTATATGTCAAATAGTACGTCTAATAATTTTCCTTAAAATATAACCTCTAAATTCATTAGAAGGTAAAATATCTTCTAGTAATATAAAAACTATAGATCTTATATGATCAGAAATAATATTAAAAATATATTTATTCAAATTATTAATTTCTATATTTATAAATTTACTAATAATATTTTTTATATCTCTAAAAATATCTATTTCAAAATTACAAAAAGTATTTTGTAATATAGAACTAATTCTTTCTAAACCTATACCAGTATCAACTGATTTATAAGATAAATTTGTAATTTTATAATTACTTTCAAGATTAAACTCAACAAATACTAAATTTCATATTTCTAAACAATTATTGCAATCAATTTCTAAATTAGAATTTAATTTTATAGAAGATAAATTATTAGTAAAAAAAATTTCTGTACTATAACCACACGGACCAAATTCAGACATTCTTCAAAAATTACTTGAATTTAAATCAATATCTATATTATCATTACCTAATATAAATATATTATTTTTAGATAAACCAATAATATTTAATCATATATTATAAGTTTCCTTATCATTTTTATGAACAGTAACAAATAAATTATCTTTAGATATAAAATATCAATCTTTACTAGTTAATAATTCTCAAGCATAAATAATAGCTATTTCTTTAAAATAAGAATTAAAACTAAAATTTCCCATCATTTCAAAAAAAGTATTATGTCTAGTAGTATAACCTATATTATTTAAATCATTATGTTTACCACCAACTCTTAAACAATATTGAGTAGTAGCAATATTTTTATATTTTATATTTTCAATACCCAAAAAAATATTTTTAAATTGATTCATTCCAGCATTAGTAAATAATAATGAATCATCATTATTAGAAACCAATGAACTTCCTTTTAAAATAACATGATTTTTAGATTTAAAAAAATCTAAAAATATTTTACGTACTTCAATAAAACTTTTAAACATAAATTATATCTCTAACTTTAAATAAAATATAAATAATTAATTTTATTATATGTTAACACTATATGATATTATTAACTAATAATATAAAATTATAAAAAAATTATAATATGTCTTTAAAAAAAAACAAAAAAAAATCTATACAATCAGCTATAGAACAAATAGAAAAACAATTTGGTAAAGAATCAATAATAAAACTAAAAAATAATAAATACTCTAATATAGAAACTATATCTACAGGTTCAGTATCTCTTGATATAGCTTTAGGAATAGGTGGATTACCTATGGGTAGAATAATTGAAATATATGGTCCAGAATCATCAGGAAAAACAACTTTAGCTTTAGAAATAATTTCATCAGCACAAAAAAAAAATAAAATATGTATTTTTATAGATGCAGAACATGCATTAGATCCAATATATGCAAAAAAAATAGGAGTAAATTTAGAAGAATTATTATGCTCACAACCTAATAATGGAGAACAAGCCTTAGAAATATGTAATTCATTAGCTAAATCACAAAACATAGATGTAATAATTGTAGATTCTGTAGCTGCATTAACTCCTAAAACCGAAATAGAAGGAGAAATAGGTGATTCACATTTAGGTTTAGCAGCTAGAATGATGAGTCAAGCAATGAGAAAATTAGCAAGAAATATAAATAAATCAAATATATTATTAATATTTATCAATCAAATTAGAATGAAAATAGGAATTTTATTTGGTAATCCTGAAACAACTACAGGAGGAAATGCATTAAAATTTTATTCTTCTGTAAGATTAGATATTAGAAAAATAGGAACTATAAAATATAAAGAAGAAATAATAGGTAATGAAACTAGAGTTAAAGTAGTAAAAAATAAATTATCAGCACCTTTTAAAAAAGCAGAATTCCAAATATTATATAGTGAAGGTATAAATGAATACGAAGAAATTTTAAATATAGGAGTTAAAAAAAATATTATACAAAAAAATGGATCTTGATATAATTTTAATAATATTAAATTAGGACAAGGGAAAAAAACATCTAGTACATTTTTAAAAAAAAATTTAGAAATTTTAAAAAAAATTAAAAATAAAATAGAAAAAATATATTTTCCATTTAAAAACAATAATTAACTTAAAATTTTTAAAATATTATTTTTAATATTATTTATACTATTTTAGAATTAATTTTTTAAAAAAAATAATAATTTTTTTATATAACAATTATTTAATAATAAAATATTAAATTAATTAACTAATAATAATATTTTTTTTAATTACAATTATATTAACATAATTATATCTAAAAATTAATTTTTATTTTTTAAATAATATTATATATAAATAAAATAATTTATTATATATTAAATTTATATATAATAATTTTTTTAATAATTTAAAATAATATTGTTACATATATAAAATTTAATAAAACAATTTACATTAACAAAATTTAAAAATTTTTACTTATATTATATTTTTTTTTAAAACTATTAAATAAATAAATATTTTAAATACTATTATTAAAAATATAATCATTTATTACATTAACTATCATAAATTAAAAAAAAACAATTTTCAAATTTTACCATTTTTTAAAGAATATTTTCTTAAAATATAATTTTAAAAAAAATAAATTTAAATTATAAAAATAAATAATAAATTTTAATTAAATTACTTTATCTAAATTAAAAAAAAACAAATAAAATAATATTCATAAATTATTCTTAAAATATATTTACTATTAATAATTAAAATTAAACTTCTTTAATCATCATACTTAATAATAAACTATTTACTAAATTTACAAACTCAACAGAATTTTTCAAAGAATTACTTTCAATTAATAAAGCCTGAAAATAAAAATAATTAACTCATTTATTAAAAATTAATTCATCTTTAATACTACTAATATATTTTATTAATAAATGATTTATATTCACTTCAAATAAATATTTAATATCAGGAAATTGTTTACCAGACATACTTAACAATTTTAACATTTGTGTACTCATTTCATTAGCATCAGTAGATAATACAACAGGAAAATTATTTAATTTATCCGTAATAATAACATCTTTAACTTTATCTTTTAATACATTTTTAATACGATTAATTAATTTAAAACTTTTTTCTTGATTTAAATTTATAAAATTATCTTTCTTATTTAAAGTAATAATATTATTAGACTCATATTTTTTACTAATAGATTGAAATTTAATACCTTTAAAATCCAATAAATAAGTCATCATTCATTCATCAATTTTATCAAACATTAATAAAACCTCTATATTTTTATTACGATAAAATTCTAAATGAGGACTATTTAAACAAGATACATAATTATCAGTTATAATATAAAATATTTTATCTTGTCCAACTTTCATTCTACTTAAATAATCTTCTAAAGAAACATAATCTTTATTATTATTTAAATAAGTACTATTAAATCTTAATAATAAAGATATTTTATAATTATTTTTTTCATCTTCTGCTAAACCTTCTTTTAAAATATTACCAAAATTTTTTCAAAAAATATTATATTTATTTTTATCTAAAGATAATTGATCTAAAATTTTTAATACTCTATTAGTTAAAGATATACATAATTTATTTACTAAACTAGTATTTTGTAAAATTTCTCTAGAAATATTTAAAGAAACAATATTTGTATCTACAATACCCTGTACAAATCTTAAATAAAAAGGTATAATTTTTTTAATTCCATCCATAATAAAAATTCTATTAACATATAATTTAATACCATTTTTATATTCGTCTCTATTCCATATATTTCAAGGAGAAGTATCTGGTATAAATAATATAGTAATATATTCATTTTTACCTTCAACTTTATTATGAGATCAAATTAAAGGTTTACCTAAATTATTAGTTAATAATAAATAAAAATTTATATATTCCTCCTGAGAAATATTTGATTTATTTTTTAATCATAAAGCTTCAGATTCATTAATTTTAACCCAAATATATTTTTTTTTTTTATCATTAAAAATTTTATTTTCTATAGGAACACTTATATGATTAGAATATTTTTGTACTATATTTTTAATTTTATTACTATCTAAAAATTCTTTACTAGAACTTTTAATATATAAATATATATCTGTACCAACATTATCTTTAAATTTATTTTCTATTATATATTCTCCTTTACCTTTAGAAATTCATAATAATGATTTATCACCTTTTAATTCTTTTACTGATCTAGTATGAACAATAACTTTTTTACTTACCATAAAACACGAATAAAAACCTACACCAAATTGACCAATAAAATTACTATTATTAATTTTTTTATTATTTAAAGAAATTTTTTTTAAAAATTCTTTAGTACCAGATTTAGCTATTGTACCTAAATTTTCTATAATTTCTTTTTCTGTCATTCCTATACCATTATCACTAATTTTTAAAACATTATTATCTATAGAAATTCTAATATAATAATTTTCTATAGTATTATTATTTTTATTAGTTAAATAATAAAATTTTAATTTATCTATTGCATCAGAAGAATTAGAAATTAATTCTCTTAAAAATATTTCTTTATTTGAATATAAAGAATTAATCATTAAATTCAATAATTGATTTACTTCAGATTTAAATAAATAACTTTTTTTTTTTAACATTTATTTATCCCATAAAAACTAACAAAAATTAAATTAATTTTATTTATATATTTTCATATAAAAAATATGTAAAATAAAAAACTCAAAAAAAATCTTTTTATTAAAAGATATTAAAATATTATTTCTATTTTTTAAAAAAAAATTAAGATAATAAATTATATCTTGTATAGATGTCAAATAATAAATATTTAACAATTTCTTAAATAAATTTTTACTAATATCTAATTCTTTACTATTTTTTTTTTTATTTAAAAAACCCAATAAAAATAAATTATATAACATATTTATTATACTATTAAATAAATCAATATAATTACAATTTTTAATAAAAAAAAAATTTAAAATTTTTAATAATTTTATTTTATTTTTTAAAAATAAAAATTTTAACAATACTAAAATTAATTTATCATTTATTCTATCTAAAATAATATTAACATCTTTTAATAAAATACTATTATTACCATTTAACATCAATAATTGATCTATTAAAACTAAACTATCTCTCATACTACCTTTACTATAAACAGCTATTAAATTTAATGTTTCAGATTGATAAAAAATATTTTCTTTAATTAAAATAAATTTTAAACGTTTTACTATATTTTCATTTTTTAAAGGTTTTAAAAAAAAACACATACATCTAGATAAAATAGTATCAGGTATTTTATTTAATTCTGTAGTAGCTAAAATAAATTTAACATATTTAGGAGGTTCTTCTAAAGTTTTTAATAAAGCATTAAAACTATAACGAGATAACATATGTACTTCATCAATTATATATATTTTATATCTCATAGAAATAGGTAAATAAAAAATTTTATCTAAAAGATCACGAGTTTCTTCTATTTTAGTACGTGAAGCAGCATCTACTTCAATTACATCTACTGACTTACCAGAATTAATAGAAATACAATTAATACATTTATTACAAGGTATATTTGTAATACCAACTACACAATTTAAACTTTTTGAAAATAAACGTGCTAAAGTTGTTTTACCAACTCCTCTAGAACCATAAAATAAATATGAATTATATATTTTTTTAAATTTTAAACTATTTACCAATATTTTTACTATACTAGTATGTCCTATAAAATCACAAAACAATTTAGGTCTTCATTTTAAAGATAAAACATTATATTCTTTCATAATAAATAAAATTACATTAAAATATATCATAAAATTAATAATATTTAAAATTTTATTAAAAATTTAAATATTTTTAAATTTAATTTAAAACATAAATAATTATATATACTAACAAAATAAAAAAAATAATTAAATAAATTTTCATTTTTTTTTAAAAAAAAATATTTCCAATATAATTTATAATATATAAAATATATTTATATTTTAAAATAAAATATTTATTACAAAATAATTAAAATAACAATAAATAATAATATATTAAAAAAATAAAAAATAAAGGTAATAATTATGATAGGTATTATTATAGCTATGCATAAAGAAAGTAAAAAATTTATTAAAAAAATAAAAAATAAAAAATATAAATTTATTAAAAATAAAAAAATAATTTTAGGATATATAAACAAAAAAAAAATTATTTTTATAAAATCTGGTATAGGTAAAGTATTTTCATCTATAGCAACTACATTAATAATAAAAAAATTTAAAATAAAATATATTATTAACATAGGTACTAGTGGTTCATTAAAAAAAAAAATAAATTACCAAGATTTAATAATTTGTAATAAAATAAGATATCATGATGTAAATATAACAAAATTTGGATATAAATTAGGTCAAATTCCTAAAACACCCAAATATTTTAAAACAAAAAAATCAATAATTAAAAAAATTAAAAAAAAAATACAAAAATATAAAACATATATAGGAGAATTAATATCTGGAGATAAATTTATTAATAAATATAAAAATATTAAAAAAAAATTTCCTAATGCTTTAAATGTAGATATGGAAGGTGCTGCTATTGCACAAACATGTTTTTTTTTTAAAATACCACTAATATGTATAAAAATAATTTCTGATAAATCTAACAAAAATTCTCAAAAAAATTTTTATAAATATATTAACAATATATCTAATAAAATAAATAAAATATTACACTTAATAATATAAATTTATATAGGAATATTAATAATTATTTTTACAGTTTCACGATAAAAATCATTTAACATAATAGAAAACATTTTAAATGATTCTATTTTATATTCTTGTTTAGGATTTTTTTGAGCGTAACTACGTAAAAAAATACCCTCTTTTAAATTATCTATTGCATCAATATATTCTCTTCAAAATATATCTAATGTAATTAATAAAATTTCTTTAATTTTAATATTAAATTTATTAAAACCTAAATACATTTCTTTTTTTTTATATAAAGAAATAATTTCTTTAAAAATTATTTTTTTTAAAAAAAATAAACTAATATCTTGAATATTAAATTTAATAAAAATATTTAAATCATCACAATATTTTAAAAATAAATCTTTGTCTTGAAAATAACAATTAGATAAATTAGAAACTACTTTCTTAATAATACCTTTAAATATTAAATTAATATTTTTAGAGTATAAAAAACTATCTCTTTTATAAAAAACAATTTTTCTCTGATCATTGTATATATTATCATATTCTAATAATTGTTTTCTAATATCGAAATTTCTATTTTCAATTCTTTTTTGAGCTTTTTCTATAGATTTTGTAATTCAATAATGTTCAATAGAATCACCATATTTAATACCTAATTGACGCATAAAAAATACAACTTTTTCCGAAGAAAATATACGCATTAAATTATCTTCCATAGAAACATAAAATCTAGATGATCCAGGATCTCCTTGTCTACCTGATCTACCTCTTAATTGATTATCAATTCTACGTGATTCATGTCTTTCAGTTCCAATAACATGTAAACCACCTAAATTAACTACTAAATTATGACATTTTTTTCATTTCAATTTTAAAGAATATATTTCATCTACATCTTTTATATTTTTAAGATCATTAAATAAATTTCCACCTAATATAATATCAGTACCTCTACCAGCCATATTAGTAGCTATAGTAATAGATCCAGGTTTACCAGCTTGAGAAATTATATTAGCTTCTAAACTATGAAATTTAGCATTTAAAATATTAAATTTAATACCTTTACTATATAAAATATTAGAAATAATCTCAGATTTTTCTATAGAAATAGTACCTACTAAAACTGGTTGACTTTTTTTATTTCTTAAAATTATATCTTTTATAATAGAATTTATTTTTTCCTTTTCTGTAATAAATACTAAATCTGAATAATCTTTACGAATCATAGGTTTATTAGTAGGTATAGATATAGTATCTAAATTATACATATAACTAAATTCATTTGATTCTGTTATAGCAGTACCTGTCATACCAGATAATTTTTTATAAAGACGAAAATAATTTTGAAATGTAATAGATGCTAATATATTAGTTTCATTTTGAATATTAACACTTTCTTTAGCTTCAATAGCTTGATGTAAACCATCAGATCATCTTCTATCTTTCATAATTCTTCCAGTATGTTCATCAATAATAACAATATTATTATATTGAACTAAATAATCTATATTCTTTTTATATAAATAATGAGCTTTTAAAGAATTTATTATACAATGCATTATTTTAATATTTTTAGGAGTATAAAGTTTATCATTTTTATTTAAAATTTTATAATTAAATAATAAATTTTCTACCTTAATAATACCTTTTTCAGTAAGAAATATATGTTTAAATTTTTCATCTACAACAAAATCACCAATACTATTTTCAAAACTATTTTTATATTGTTTAATTAAAAAAGGGATTATTTTATTTATCTGAAAATATAAATTACAATTTTCTTCAGTAGAACCAGAAATTACTAAAGGTGTTCTAGATTCATCTATTAAAATAGAATCTACTTCATCTAAAATAGCATAATATAATTTTTTTCTCTGAACTTTATCTTCCTTAGAAAAAACCATATTATCTTTTAAATAATCAAAACCATATTCATTATTAGTACCATAAGTAATATCTGCTAAATATGCTTTTTTTTTATCTAACAAAGACATATTAGATAAATTTAAACCAACTTTTAAACCTAAAAAATTAAATAATTTAGAATTATAATTTGCATCTCTTTTAGCTAAATAATCATTTACTGTTACTATATGAACACCTTTACCTAATAAAGAATTTAAATAAGCTGGTAAAGTTGCAGTAAGAGTTTTACCTTCACCAGTTTTCATTTCAGCTATATTTCCACTATGTAAAACTAAAGCTCCTAAAATTTGTACATCAAATAATCTAATTCCAAATACTCTTTTAATAGCTTCACGTATATTAGCATATACCATACAAATAATTAAATCTAAACTTTTACCAGATAAAAGTAAATCTTTAAATTTTAAAGTATTATATTTTAATTTATCATTAGAATATTTTGAATATTTATCTTCTAAAAGATTAATTTTTGAAACAATTTTTTGAAAATCAAAAATTTTTTTTTGATTTTTATCACCAAACAGATAAGAAAATAATTTAATAAACATATTAAATTAAAAATAATTTATAATTAAAATAAAAACATTATACAACAATTAAATAATTATAATATATTTTATGATTAAAAACACTAATAAAAAACAAAAAAAAATTCTATCAATAAATAAAATAATAAAAAAAAATTATATTTTAAATAAATTAATTAAAAAAATTAAAATAATAAATTGAATAAAAAAAAAAATTAATAAATTTTTACCAAAAAAAATTAAAAAACAATTTCAAATAATTAATATAATTAATACTTATTTAATTATAGAAATATCAAATATAAATTGAAAAATATATATAGAAAAAAATAAAAAAAAAATTTTAAATATAATTAAAAAAAAAAAAATAAAATATATACATATAAAAATAAATCCTAATTTAAAATTTAATTAATTTTTTTTACGTAAAAAAGTAGGAATATTTAAATTTATATCATTTTTATCTAAAAAAGAAAAATTTTTTCCTTCCAAATTAATTTTTTTTTTTTTATTTTTTTTATTTAAAAAATTTATTTTATCTTTAGATAAAGTAATTTTTACATATTTATTTAAACATATACCAGTAGCAATTAAAGTAATATGTAATTTACCATTCATATTAGAATTTAAAGATGTACCTATAACTATAATAGTACTATCTGATGAAAAAGAACGTATATATTTACCAATAATTTTAAATTCTTCTAATTTTAAATCTAAACCAGAACTTATATTAACTAATATACCTTTTACAGTAGATATATCAATATCTTCTATTAATGGACTAGAAAAAGCTAATTTTATAGCTTTAAAAGCTCTATTTTCACCAAATGAAAAACCAGTACTCATAACTGCACAACCCATTTCTGACATTACAGTACTAATATCAGCAAAATCTACATTTATTAAACTTGGTTTAGTAATTAAATTTGAAATACCTTGAACAGCATCTTTTAAAATATCATTAACAAAATTAAATGCACTTAATAAAGATATATCTTTATTAAAAACTTTCAATAATTTATCATTAGGTATAATAATTAAAGAATCAACAAATTTAGATAATTCATAAATACCATAATTAGCAGAATTCATACGTTTTTTACCTTCAAAAGAAAATGGTTTTGTAACAACAGCAACAGTTAATATTTTTAATTCTTTTGCTATACGAGCTATTACAGGTGATGCTCCAGTACCTGTACCACCACCCATACCAGAAGCTATAAATAACATATCTGCACCATCTAAAATAGATTTTAAAATATTTTTATCTTCTTCAGCAGAATTTCTACCTATTTCAGGATTAGAACCAGCTCCTAAACCTTTAGTAATATTTTTACCTATTTGAATTTTTTTTTTTACAGAAACTTTTAATAAATCTTGTATATCAGTATTAATAACATAAAAATCTACACCATTAATAGACTTATTAAACATATAATCTACTGCATTACCACCACCACCTCCTACACCAACTACTATAATATTAATAAAATTATTACTTTCTAAATTTAAAACCATTTTAAACTCCATATATATTTAAAATTTAAAATTATAATTTATTATTAATTAAAAAATCAATTTCATATTTTTTTTAAAAAAAAAGATTTTTCATTAACAATAAATTTATTATTATTTTTATTTAAATATATATCTTTAATATAAAGTAAAGAACCAACAATATTTATAAAAGAAGAATCAAATATATTTTTATCTTTTATATAAAAAAAATTTTTTATATATTTTTTTAATAAACCAATACGTACATTAAAATCAAAAATTTTTTTAGAATAATTTAATAAACCTGGTATTTTTGAAGAACCACCAACTAAAATTATAGTATATAAATTACCAAATTTATCTTTATGAAAATAATTATTTTGTAATTTTAATATTTCTTTATTAATTAAATTTAATAACTCTAAATATCTATCTTTAATAACATGAAATAAAGTTTTTTCTAATATATTTACTGAAAAATTATCTTTTAATATAAAATTAAATATTTCAATATTTTTATTTCTTTCAAATAAAGATATATCTAAACTACCATAATTAATTTTAATTAATTCAGATTCTGATTTAGATAAATTTAACACATATGAAATATCATTAGTAATTAAATTACCAGCATAAGGTAAAATTTTAAAATAAAATAAAGTATTTAAATGATAAAAATTAATAGTAGTAATATTACTACCTATATCAACTAAATAAACATTAGATTCTCTTTCATTAGAAGTAAATAAACTATAATTAGTTACTAAACCAGAAAATATAAATTTTTTAATTTTAATATTTAAATTTAAAAAAATTTTTCTAATATTATTAATAATATTAGAATTACAAATAATTAATAAAACCTTTACTTTCATTCTTATTCCAGATAATCCTAAAGGATTTTTAATTCCTTTATTAGTATCTATAATATATTCTATTGGTACTGTATGTAAAATAAAATTATCATTTAATAATTTAATAGATTTAGCAATTTTAATAACTTTTAAAATATCATCTTTAGTCACTTCATTATTTTTTAATAAAATCATTCCATGTTCATAAATACAACTAATATAATTACCAGAAATTAATATAAATAAAGAAGTAATTTTAAATTTTGAAATAAATTCAACTTTACTAATATTTTTTTTAATACATTTAGTAAATAAATCTACATTATAAATTAAACCATTATCCATACCTTTTGTTTTAGTAATACTTACACCTAAAATAGATAATTTATTATTTGGTAATATTTCTCCTACTAAAGACCTTAAATTACATGAACCAATTTCTAAACTAACAAATATCTTTTTATTAATATATTTAAACATATAAATTTAATAAAATAAAAATATAACTTAAGAAAACAAAATTTTTTTTACTAATTTATTAAAATTAATACCTATAATATTAGCAGCAAAAGGTAACAAACTAGAATTAGTCATTCCTGGTATAGTATTAACCTCTAAAAATCAAATTTTATTATTATTATCTAATAAAAAATCTATTCTAATACAACCTTTACATTTTAATAAATTTCATATATCTAATGATTGTTTATTCATAATATTCATTATTTCAACATCTAAATCATGAATACCAAAATAATTAGTTTTTGATAAATATTTAGATTCATAATTATAAAAAATATTTTTATGTTCAATTTTTAAAATTGGTAAAATTTTACCATCTAATATACCTACTGTATATTCTTTACCATATATATATTTTTCTATTAAAACATCACCAAAATTTTTATAACAATAATATAAATATAATTCTAAATCTTTAATATTATTTATAACTTTTATACCAATACTAGAACCTAAACAATTTGGTTTTACTAAAATTGGAATACCAAAATTATTAAATATTTTTTCACAAAAATAACTATCAAATTTACTAAACAAACAATATTTTTTATATATATATTTATTAATTAAAAAATCTGGTATAACATTAATATTTAAATTATGTACTACTAATTTAGTTAAAAATTTATTTATAGATATAGAAGATGCTAATATACCACTACCAGTATATGGTATATTCAAAAAATCTAATAATCCTTGTATAATACCATCCTCACCATTTTTACCATGTAAAGAAATAAATACTTTATCAAAAGATTTTTTTAAAAAAAAATTTAAAGAAAAATATTTCATATCAATAGGATAAACATTAAAATTCATTTCTAATAAAGACTTAACAATACTATATCCAGATTTTAAAGAAACTTTTCTTTCACTAGAATTACCACCTAAAAAAACAGCTATATTTTTAATTTTCATAAAAATTTTATTTTAAATATTTAAAATAGAAATCATTTAATATAATATTTATATCTCCTGCTCCTTGAAATATAATAATATCATTATCTTTTAAAATATTAATTAAATAAAAAAAAATATTTTTTTTATCCTTAATATAAAAAAAATTTACTAAACCAAAATAATCATATATTTTTGTAATAATATTTGAACTACTAAAATTTAATAATATATTTTCATTAGCAGAATAAATATCTAACAAAAATAAAATATCTACCTTAGATAAAATATTAACAAACTCAATCAATAAATTTAATGTTCTACTATATCTATGAGGTTGAAAAATCATTATTATTCTTCTATTAATATAAATTTCTTTAATAGAATTAAAATTTAATTCTATTTCAGTAGGATGATGACCATAATCACTAAAAATTAATATATTATTAAAATAATTATTATTAATATTAATAGAAAATTTTCCAATATATTCAGATCTACGTTTAATACCTTGAAAATTTAAAAGAGTTTTTTTTAAAATAGAAAAATTAATTTTTTTTAAATTATCTAATAAACTTATAGCAGCAACAGAATTTAAAACATTATATTTACCAAACATATTTAAAACTAAATCTAAATTATTTTTATCATTTAACGATAAATTAAAATAACTTTTACGTTTTTTTTGTATAAAATTAGAAATTCTATAATTAGAATCATCACTAAATCCATAAGTTATTATTTTACACTGAAATAAATTATTATTTAATATTTTTCTAACTATAAAATTATCTATACAAGCAATAATAAAACCATAAAAAGGAACATAATTTAAATAAGTTACAAAAGAATTAATTAAATTATCTATATTATTATCATAATTATTAATATGATCATTATCTATATTAGTTAATATTACAACTGAAGGAGAAAAATTTAAAAAAACTTTATCACTTTCATCAATTTCTAATAAAAAATATTTACTATTACTTAAATAAATACTGGAATTAATAGATTTAATTATACCTCCATTTATACAATTAACTTTTAAATTATGTGATAATAAAGTATCAAAAATTAATGAAATAGTAGTACTTTTTCCATGACTACCAACTATAGTAATAGAAAAAAAAAATTTTACTAATTCATTTAATATTTCTATTCTTTTAATAACTGGAATATTATAAAAATATGCACCTAAAATTTCAGGATTATCTAAATTTATTGCAGAAGAATAAACTACTAAATTAACATTTAAAATATTTTTCTTAGAATGATAATTAAAAATTTTAATACCCAAAGAAGATAAATATTTTATTTTATAACTTAATTTAATATCTGAACCAGTAATTTTATAACCAGACAAAAATAAAAATTCTGCAATACCAGACATACCACATCCACCTATACCTACAAAATGTATTACAAAATTATTTTTGTTAATATTTAAAAAAATATCATTAAAATCAATATTATTATTCATATATATTAATTAATTCAAATTAAAAATTATAAATTTCATTAACAAATTTTTTATTAGGACTTTTTATACTATTTATATAAGCAATATTAGCCATATCAAATAATTTTTTTCTATTTAAACTTAAAATAATATCACTTAATAATATAGCATTTAAATCATTTTCTTTAATAATAATTGAAGCACCATGTTTTTGTAAAAATTTAGCATTTAAATACTGTTGATTATCGTTATGAATATAAGGTATAAAAATTGATGCAATACCAACTGTACTAATTTCACTAACTGTTAAAGCTCCAGATCTAGAAATTATTAAATCACATCAAGAATAAGCTTTTTCAATTTTATCTATAAAATCAATTACTTTATAATTATTAAATTTATTAAATTTTTTATTTTTAATATAATTTTTATAATTTAAATAACCTACTTGATGTAAAAAAAAAAATTTTTTATTTAAAAATATTTCTAATAAATCAAATATTATATTATTTATAATACATGATCCTTGACTACCACCTAATATTAATACATTTATATTACCTTTACGTTTTAATAATCTTATTTTCGGTTTAGGTATAGATAATATTTCTTTTCTAATTGGATTTCCAACAACTGGAATATTAGAATTAAATGTATTAGGAAAAGCTTGTACAACTATATCAGATAAATAATATAAATATTTATTTGATAAACCCAAAACAATATTTTGCTCATGTATCATAGTTTTAATTCCACATAATCATGCTGATAATATACCATAAAAAGATATATAACCACCAAAACCTAAAACCAAATCAGGTTTCCATTGTTTCATTATTTTAATAATAAAATAAATATTTTTTAAAAAATTAAATATATTTAAAAAAAAATTTAATTTAGAAATTTTTTGTATATCTAAAAAATCTATATCAAAATTATATTTTGGAACTAAAATACTTTCTAATCTAGAAATACTACCTATTCATTTAATTAAACAACCTTTTTTTCTAAAATATTCAGAAATAACTAAGCCTGGAAAAATATGTCCACCTGTACCACCAGTTACTATCATTAAACGATGTACATACATATTATTTACCTTCTATTTTTAAAATTTATATTTCTTAATTAAATATTCAAACTTTTTTCCTCTTTCTTTATAATTTAAAAATTGATCCAAACTTGAACAACCTGGAGATAAAAGAACTACATCACCAAATTTAACATAATTAATAATATATAATATAACTTCATTTAAATAATTAAATTTTTTAGAAATATGAGGTAACAAATTATATAAAATATTTTTACTTTTACCATAACAACAAATAAATAAATTTCTATATAATAATAAATAAGGTTTTAAAAAAAAATTAAAATCTACTAATTTACCGTCTCCACCTAATATCAATCAAATAGTACCATATATACATACTAAATTACGTAAAGCTGATATAGTACTATTTATATTAGTTGATTTAGAATCATTAATTCATAAAATACCATTTTTTTTACTAACTATATTAAATCTATGAGGTAAACCACGAAAATTAGATATTATATTCAATATATTATCTCTTTTAATTTTTAAAATATCTGCAATTAATAATACTACTAAAAAATTCAAATAATTATATCAACCAGTTAAAAAAATATCTTTTACATTAATAATTCTATAAAAATTTCTACTTAAAAAAATATTATTTTTATAAAAATCAATATGATATTCAGCTTTACCTGTTCCAAAAGTAATAATTTTTTTCTCATAATAATTGTAAGGTATAGTAAATTTATCATCTAAATTTACAACACAATATTTTGAATTACTAAATATATTTCATTTACTAAATATATAATCTTGTATACCATTCGGATATCTATCTAAATGATCTACACTAATATTTAAAATTACAGAACATATAGTTTTTAAAGAATAAGAATATTCTAATTGAAAACTAGAAAGTTCAAGTATATATATATCACTTTTTTTATTTAATAAATCTAAAACTGGAATACCTATATTTCCTCCTAAAGATACTTTAATATTATTAAATTTACAAATTTCAAACAATAAAGATACTACAGTACTTTTACCATTAGTACCAGTAACAGCTATAACAGGACAATCAATTTCTCTACAAAATATTTCAATATCATTAATTATTTCTATACCATATTTTTTAGCTTTTATTAACCAATAATTACTTAAAATATTAATACCAGGACTAATAATTATTAGATCAGAATTTAATATTCAAGATTTATTAAAATAACCAAAACAACATTCTATTCCTTTAGGAATTAAATTAATATCTATAAAATTTAAATCCATTAATTTAGGATAAATATTTAAAGAAATAAAAAATTTTATACATGAAATACCAGTAATACCAGCTCCTAAAACAACAATATTTTTATTATAATAATTAAACATTTAAAATATACTCGAAAAAAATAATAAAATAGACAAAAAAAAAGAAATTAAAGAAATAATCCAAAAAACAGAAATTATTTTAATTTCTGTAAAATTACATAATTCATAATGATGATGTATTGGTGCCATTAAAAAAAAACGTTTTTTAAATAATTTAAAATAAAAAATTTGTAAAAAAACAGAAAAAAATTCAACAACAAATATAAAACCTACTAATAAAAAATATAATTCTTTATGTAATAATATAAACATAGAACTTAATAAAGCACCAATAGATAAAGAACCAGTATCACCTAAAAAAATTTTTGCTGGATAAAAATTAAAATTTAAAAAAGATAAACTAGAACCAATAATAATAATACACATTAATGCTAAATCTTTAGCATAATATATATATTTAATATCTAAAATATTTGCTATATGTATATTAGAACTTAATAAAGAAACTATAAATAAAAACAAAAAAACTAATATTATTGGAAATATAACTAAACCATCTAAACCATCAGTAAAATTAACTGCATTAATACTACATATAAGAAAAAAATATCACAAAAAATAATAAAAATAACGATAATAATATTTAATATAAAAAAAACTATTAATATCAAAATATAAATTATTTAAAATAATTAAATATATAAAAATTAATATAGATAAATTTTGTAAAAAAAATTTTTGTAATATAGTTAAACCATCACAATTTTTAAAATAAATTTTTAAAAAATCATCTAAAAAACCAATACAAAAATTTAAAATAAAAAATAAAATTAATACTAATATATGTAAATCTAAAAAATTAATAAAAAAAAATACTAATAATAAAAAAACTAAAAAAATTGATATACCTCCCATTGTAGGAATATAATTATTTTTAAAAGATTTATTTATACTATTTTTACGAACAATTTGTAATATTTTGTATTTTTTAAAAAAATATATAAAATATTTAATCATTAAAAAAGATAAAAAAAAAGAAAATATTAAAGATAAAAAAAATCTATTTCAGAAAAAATTAATTCAAAAAAATAAAAACATAATTATACCATATTTTTAAAAAAAATTTATTATTTTTTCCATACCTAAAAAACGTGAACCTTTAATTAAAATAGTAATTTCATTATAATCTTTAATTTTTTTTTTTAAATATAAAATTAAATATTTAATATTTAAAAAATGTTTACCTTTTAAACTATATTTACTAATATAAAAACTATTTATACCTATACTTAAAACCTCATGAACATATAAAAAATTTTTTATTAATTTACCCATATTTATATGATAATATACTGACATATTATTTAATTCTGCCATATCACCTACTACTAAAATTTTATAACCTAAACATTTTTTTAAAAATAATATACTATAATATAAAGATCTAGGATTAGAATTATAAGTATCATCTAAAATTAATTTATTTTTATTTAAATATAAAGGAAATAATCTACCTTTAATAGGATTAAAACTTTCTATACCTAATTTAATATCTTTTAAATTTACACAAGCTAAAAAAGATAAAGCAGAAGCAAATAAACAATTTCAAATATTATGTATACCTAATAATTTAGTAAAAATATTTATAATACCTAAATCTGTAATTAAAGTAAAATAACTACCTCATAAATAAATTTTTAAATTACATATAGAAATATAATTATATTTTCTTATAGGTATATAAGAAATAAAAAATTTTCTTTTATTTAAAAAATATTTATTTCAAAATTTATTTAAATAAAAATTATGGTTTAATAAAATTAAACCAGAAGAAGATAAATTTTTAAAAATTTTACCTTTAGTTTTAACAATATTTAAAAAATTTTTAAAACCATCCAAATGAGAAACTGCAATATTAGTAATACCTACTATATCTGGCTTAACTATATTAGAAATATAATCTATATCTTTAATATTATCTGCTCCAAACTCTAAAACTGAATATTTATAAATATATTTATATAAATCTAATAAAGTATATAAAACTCCTAAACTACTATTTCAATTAGAATAATTATATAAAGTTTTACCAGAAATTTTTAATATATTAGCAGTTATTTCCTTTACAGTAGTTTTACCTGTAGAACCTGTTAAAGATATAAATATTGTATTAACTTTTTTACGTAATCAATTTACTATACGAGATAAAGCTAAATAAGAATCTTTAACTATTAATTGAGGAATATCAATAAATAAAAAATATTCAGAAAGAATAGCTGATACACCTTTTTTAATAGCATCATTACATAAATAATTAATACTACTATTTCCTTTAATAATAATAAATAAAGAATTTTGTATATTTTTTAAACGAGTGTCAAATGAAATATTATTTATATATATATTTTTACCAATTAAAATGGATTTAGTAATATAAGATATTTTAGATAAACTCAACAAAAACATAATTTATATACCTAATAATTTAATTACTCAATATTCATCTGAATAACTTATTTTTTTATTATTAATAATTTGAAAATTTTCATGACCTTTACCAGTTATTAAAATAACATCATATTTAGATGAATTTTCAATAGCAAATTTTATTGCTAAAATACGATCTAAAATAATATATACATTATCAAAATTATTTATACCTAATTTTATATCATTTAAAATATCAATTTCATTTTCTAAATAAACATCATCGTTAGTAATAATAATAAAATCAGAATATTTTTTTGCTATACTACCCATAATAGGTCTTTTATTCTTATCTCTATTACCTGTACAACCAAAAATACATCATAATTTACCTTTACAATAATTTTTAGATTCTAATAAAACATTTTTTAATGCTACTGGTGTATGTGCATAATCTACTATTATTAAAGGTTTATTTTTTTTTCTATAAAAATCTAAACGTCCTTTAGGAAGAGTTAAATATTTACTACTATCAATTAAATCTTTTATATTTATACCTAAAGATAATAAAGAAACAAAACTAAGAAAAAAATTTTTAATATTATATTTACCTACTATAAATAATTTTAATATCCCATTACCTCATGAAGAAAAAAAATAAATTTTTTTTAAAAAACCATAATATTCTATTTTTTTTATATATATTCATCTATATTTAAATAATTTAATATATTTAAAATTAAAAGTTACAGGAATAACATCTTCTATAGGTAATAAATTACAAAATCAATTATAACCTACTATATCATCAATATTAATAATTAAATTTTTTATTTTATATTCAGAAAATAACTTAAATTTTATAAATTCATAATTTTTTATATTAATATGATAATCTAAATGATCTATAGATAAATTAGTAAAAACTGCAGAAGAAAAATAAACATATTTTACTCTATATTGTACTAAAGAATGAGAAGAAACTTCTATAAAAACAAAATCAGTATTTTTTTTATTAAAAAAATTTAATTTATATTGTAATTCTATAGAAGAAACAGTTGTATTTAAAGTAGAAGATAAATTATTATAAAAACCATTACCTATAGTACTTAACATTCCACTTTTATATCCTAATAAATACATTCATTGAGAACACATATTTACTACAGTAGTTTTTCCATTAGTACCTGTTACACCTACAGAAATTAATTTTTTTCCAGGATAATTATAAAATTTAGCTACTATTTTAGGTAAATATTTTTCTAAATTATTTAAATAAAAAATATAAATTTTATATTGATTATTATATAAATAATAAGATCTATTTACACAAGAATAAGTTAATATAGATATTGCTCCATTTAAAACAGCTTCATATATATAATATTTACCATCAGTTATACAACCTTTAATAGCAATAAATAAATTATCTTTTTTAACTAAACAACTATTATGTGTAATTCCTGATATATATATATCAGGTAATTTTATAAATTTATAATATCTAAATAATAATTTATTTAAATTAACTTTTTTCAAAAAATCTCCATAATTTAACAAAAAAATATTTAATTTATTTTTTTTCCGCTACTCTGAGTATAGCACTTCTAATTCTATTATTATTAATAATTTCATATTTAGAAGGTTTATATTTACCTAAATTAATCATTTTAGAAACATAATATTTTTTTATTTGTTTTTCCGTTAAAGGTATATCAGATATAAAATTTAAATTAGATTTTTCATTAATGAATTTTTTTACTATTTTATCTTCTAAAGAATGAAAACTAATAACTACTAATCTACCATTTTTAGCTAAAATATTATAAGAAGCATTTAAACCATCTACTAAAAAATTTAATTCATTATTAATATATATTCTAATAGATTGAAATATTCTAGCAAGAGATTTAATACAATTATTACCAACTACTGATTTAATAATATTAACTAAATCATAAGTATAATTTATTCTTTTATTTTTTCTAAAAAAAATAATTTTTTTAGCTATTTTTTTTGAATAATAATCTTCACTATATTTACTTAAAATATTTGTAATATCTTTAATATTAGCATTATTAAGTCAATATGAAGCAGAAATACCAATTTTTCTATTTATACGCATATCTAAAGGACCATTATGTAAATATGAAAAACCTCTATTATAATTATTTAATTGTCAAGGTGATAAACCTAAATCAAATATAATTCCATTAATTTTTTTTTTTAAACCTAAATTATTTATATAATATTCTATATAAGAAAAATTATCATTAATTATATTTAGACGAGAATCATTAATTTTTTTAGAATTAATTAATAAAGATTCATTATCTAAATCAAAAGAAAATAATTTACCTGAAGAACATAAATTTTTTAATATTTCTAAAGAATGAAAACCACAACCAAAAGTACAATCTATATAAATTCCATTCTTATAAATATTTAAAAATTTTTTAATTTTTTTTAAAAAAGCCGGATAATATTTTTTAAACATATATATATAAAATCATTTTATTATATATAATAATAATAACATAACTAAAAATATCTAAAAATAATTTTATATAACTAATAAAATTTTTAAAAAAATGAAAAAAAAAATTATAATTGCAAATTTAAAATTAAACGGAAATCAAAAATATATTAAAAAATATATTAAAAAATTAAAAAAATATATTAATAAAAAAACATATAAAATATTTATTGCTCCTCCCATACTATATTTATATTTTTCTAACTTAATAATAAAAAAAAAAAATATAACACTAGTTTCTCAAAATATAGATAAAAATTTTTCTGGATCATATACTGGAGAAATATCTGGAAAAATGTTAAAAGATATAAATGTAAAATATGTAATTATAGGACATTCAGAAAGAAAAAAATATCATAAAGAAAATAATAAAATAATATTAAATAAAATTATAGCAGCTAAAAAATCTAATCTTATTCCTATAATATGTATAGGAGAAAATATTAAAGAATATACAAAAAAAAAAAGTAAAAATATATGTAAAAAACAAATTAAATATTTAATTAAAAATAATAATCTTAAAATACTTAAAAATACTATTATTGCATATGAACCTATATGAGCTATAGGAACAGGTAAAAATGCTGATATAAAACATATTAATAAAATAAATAAATATATTATTAAATATATTTCTTCTATAAATAAAAATATTATAAATAAAATAAAAATTATTTATGGTGGATCAATAAATAATAAAAATATTTATAATATCCTAAAAAGTAAATATATTGATGGATTACTTATCGGTAAATCATCTTGAAAAATAAAAAATTTTATTAAATTATTAAATATAATTAATAATACAAAATAAAATATATTTAAAATGAAAATATTTAAAATTTCAGGTCCTTTAAAAATAAAAGGAGAAGTTAAAATTTCTGGATCAAAAAATTCAGCATTACCAATATTATTTTCTTCTTTACTAGTAAATGAAGATATAAAAATAAAAAATATTCCAAATATTAAAGATATATATATTACTTTAAAAATATTTAATAAAATAGGAGTAAAAATTAAAAATAATAAATATTTAATAATAAATAGTAAAAATATTAAAAATAATTATTTTCCTAAAAAATTAATTAAAAAAATTAGAGCATCAATATGATTAATAAGTCCAATATTAATAAAATTTGGAAAAATTAAAATACATACTCCTGGAGGATGTAAAATAGGTAATAGACCTATAAATTTACATTTATATGGACTTAAAAAACTAGGTGCAAAAATAAAATTTCAAAATAATTATATTATAGTTAAAATTAAAAAAAAAAAATTAACAGCCAATACTATAGTTTTACCACAAATAAGTATTGGAGCAACTCTAACTATTATTTTAGCTTCAATATTAACACCAGGTATAACAACAATAAAAAATTTTGCTAAAGAACCTGAAATATTAGATACAATAAATTTTTTAAATAATTTAGGAGCTAAAATTAAAATAAAAAAAAAATCAATAAAAATTTTAGGAGTAAAAAAATTACATGGAGGAATATATAAAATTATTCCAGATAGAATTGAAACAGGAACATATTTAATATCTTCTTTAATTTCTAAAGGTAAAATTATATGTTATAACACAAATGCTAATTTACTTAAAAATGTTCTAAATAAATTAAAATTATCTGGAGCAAAAATTAATATTGGTAATGATTATATAAAATTAAATATGCATAAAAGACCAAATTCTATAAATATAGAAACATTTCCTTATCCTAATTTTCCAACTGATTTACAACCTCAATTTACTGTATTAAATATATTAGCAAAAGGAAAAAGTATTATTACAGAAAACATATTTCCAAATAGATTTAATCATGTTAAAGAATTAAAAAAAATGGGAGCAAAAATAAAAATAAAAAAAAATAAATTAATATGTAAAGGAATAAAAAAAATATTTGGTACTAAAGTCAATGCTAAAGATTTAAGATCAAGTGCTAGTTTACTTATAGCTGCATGTGCAGCATACGGAACAACAACTATAAAAAATATACATCATATATATAGAGGATATGAAAATATAGAAAAAAAATTATATAATTTAGGTGTTAAAATTAAAAAAAAAACATAAATATCACTTAAAATATTTCAAAAAAAATAAACAATTAAGAAATAAAAAAATTTATTTTACTAAAACGTTTTTTAAAATTATCTAATCTTCCTTTAGAATTAGATATTTTTTGTTTACCAGTATAAAAAGAATGACATTTATAACAAACATCTATATTAATTTTTTTTTTTAAAGTAGAATATATTTTTATATTATTACCACAAGAACAAGAAACTTCTAATAAATTCATATTTAAATGTATATTTTTCTTCATAAAATAAACCTTATTTATAGATTACAAATAATATATATTAACATGTTTATTGTTAAAATCATATTACCTATTCAAAACATAAAAAAATTAATTTATTATAAAAAAACAAATAAAAATTTAAATATAGGAAAAAGAGCAATAGTACAATTAAAAAATAAAAATATAATTGGTATAATCTCTAATATATATAAAAAAAAAAGAAATAATAAAATTAAAATAAAAAAAATAATTAAAATAATAGATAAAAAAAAAATAATAAATAAAAAATGATTAAATCTAATTAAAATTTGTTCACAATATTATAAAATATCATTTAATATATTTATATTTAAATTAATTCCTAATTGTATTAATAATAAATACAAAAAAAAAATAAAATATATCCAAAAAAAAAAATATAAAATTAAAATAAAAAAAAAACATAAAAAAATAATTTTTAATATATACAAAAAAAAAAAAATTTGACTATTAATAACTAATTTTAAAAAAAGAATAGAATTTTATATTAATATAATTAATCAAAATATTAAAAATAATTATCAAATATTAATTTTAGTACCAGAAAATTATTTAATTAAAAAAATTAAAAAATATATAAATAAAAAAATTTTTGTAAATATAATAACAATTACTTCTAAAACATATAAAAAAAAAAAAATATATATATGACAAAAAATTTTACAAAAAAAAATATTAATTATATTAGGTACAAGATCAACAATTTTTACTCCATTTACAAAATTAAATTTAATTATAATAGAAGAAGAACATAATAAATATTATAAAGAAAATAAATATTTATCTTATAATGCTAAAAATATTGCTTTATTAAGATCTAATATAGAAAATATTCCATTAATATTAGGTACATCTACACCATCTATAAAAAGTTTTTATAAAAGTAAAAAAAAAATATATAAATTAATTAAGATAAAAAATATAAAATATAAAATTAAAAAAAAAATTTTAAATTTTAAAAATTATACTGATAAAAAAAAAATAATAAAAATTATTAAAGAATATATTAATAAAAAAAAAAATATTTTTTTTTTAGTAAATATAGATGGATATTCATGATTAATATGTAAATATTGTAAATTAATTCCTAAATGTAATTTATGTAAAAATAAATATGTATTATACAAAAAAAAAAATAAATTAATTTGTTATAAATGTAAAAAAAAAATAATTCTTTTAAAATGTATAAGATGTAAAAAAAATAAATTTTATAAATTTGGTTGAGGAACAAAAAAAATAAAAAAAAAAATAAATAAATTATTTCCTTTAATAAAAATTAAAATTATTAATTCTAAATATATAAAAAAAAAAAAACAACAAGTATTAATATCTACAAAATTAGTAATAAACAAAAAAATTAATAAACCTAATTTAATAATATTAAATATAGATTATATTTTACATTCCAATAATTATGAATTATTAGAAAAATTTGTTAGAAATTATAATATTTTTATTGAAAAAAATTATATTGACAAAAATCAAAAAATATTTTTTTTAACTCAATACCCTCATCATTATATATTTAAAAATTTAATTAAATTTAATAATTATGAAAAAAATATTAAAAATATTTTAAAAGAAAGAAAATTAATTAATTATCCTCCTTACGTTCACAAATCATCTTTATGAATAAAATATACAAAAAATAATAATATATATATATTGTATAAAATAATGAATTTTCTATTAAAAAAATATAATAAAATTAATATTTTCAAACCAAAATTAATTAAAAAAAAATATTGAAATATTATTATATTTAGTAAAACATATAAAGATTTATCTAATTATATAGATAATATAAAAAATATTACAAAAAATAAAATAAAATTTAAAATAGATATTGATAATAATGAATAAAAATAATATTAAAAACATTGAACATTATTAGGTAAACAAGATATTTTAGAAACTTGTTTAATTATTCCTTTAGGAAAAAGTTTATATAAAAAAAAACTATCATATTTTTTATTATATCTAAAATTTAAAAAATTTAATAAATTTCTAACATTAGGTAAAGATTTATATTTAAAATAAAATAATCTATAATAATAAATTATTATTCAATGAATATTCTTTAAACATATACCTTCTTTATAAGCTAATTTAATTGCTATTTTTTTACTTCAAAATTTAATATCCACTTAAATATACTAATATGTTATTATATATATATAATTTTAATTTTTTATAAATTTATATGCCAGAATTACCAGAAATAGAAACAATAAAAAAAGAATTAAAAAAAAATTGTCTAAATAAAAAAATTAATAATATTATTATATATAATAATAAATTAAAATACAATATATCTAAAAAAATAAAAAAAATTAAAAAACAAATAATAATAAATATTAAAAGATATTCTAAATATTTAATAATTAAAACTAAAAAATATTATTTACTTATTCATTTAGGTATGTCAGGTAATATACTATTAATAAATAACATAAAAAAAACAAAACATGATCATTGAGATATTATATTAAATAATAAAAAAATTATTAGATATAATGATATTAGAAGATTTGGTTATTTATTAATATTTAATTCAAAAAAAAAAATAAATAAAATTATTTTAAAATTAGGTCCAGAACCTTTAAAAAAAAAATTTAATACTAATTATTTATTTAAAATTACTAAAAAAAAAAAAATATGCATTCATAATTTAATTATGAATAATAAAATTGTTTCTGGTATAGGTAACATATATGCTAATGAAAGCTTATTTTTATCAAAAATAAAACCATATAGAAAATCTAATACTTTAAATTACAAAGAAATAAAAATATTAGTTTCAAATATAAAATTAATTCTTAAAAAAGCTTTATTTTATAAAGGTACTACTATAAGAAATTATAAAAATATAAATTCTAATTATGGTTTTTTTCAAAATAAACTTAAAATATATAAAAAATCAAATCAAAAATGTTCCATTTGTAATAACATAATACAAAAAATAAAAAAATACGGAAGAAATTTATATTTTTGTAAAAAATGTCAAATATAAAAATAAAAATTATAGTATAAATTTACTTAAATCTTCATTAAAATATAAATTATCTAATTTACTTTTAACATAATCAGAATCTATTAAAACAGATTTACCTTTATATTCATTAGCTCTATAAGAAATATCTTCCATTAATTTTTCCAAAACAGTATGTAATCTTCTAGCTCCTAAATTTTCTGCATTTTCATTAATTTTTCAAGAAATATCTGCTAAAGATTTAATACCATCATCAGTAAATACTATTTTTACTCCTTCAACATCCAATAAAGCCTTATATTGTGAAGTAATAGATATATTAGGTTCAACTAAAATTCTTTCAAAATCATGTGAAGTTAATGCTTTTAATTCAACTTTAATAGGTAATCTACCCTGCAACTCAGGAATTAAATCACTAGGATTACAAAATTGAAATGATCCAGATGCAATAAATAAAATATAATCTGTTTTTACTACACCATATTTAGTAGATACTGTACAACCTTCTACTAAAGGTAATAAATCTCTTTGAACACCTTCTCTAGAAATACCAGAATCTGAAGATGATTCTCCTCTTTTACAAACTTTATCAATTTCATCAATAAATACTATACCTTGTTGTTCTACTAAATCTATAGCTTTACGTTTTAAATTATCAAAATTTATTAATTTTGCTGATTCTTCTTCAATTAATAATTTTATAGCATCTTTTATTTTTAACTTACGAACTTTTTTTTTTTGACCACTAATATTTTGAAATATTGATTGTAATTGATTAGTCATTTCTTCCATACCAGGAGGAGACATAATTTCTATACCAAAAGTAGGAGAAGTAATATTAATTTCTATAATATTATTATCTAATTTACCATCACGTAATTTACTTAATAATAAATTTTTAGTAATATCATAATTTGTACAATCTTTTTCTTTATTAATATTTTTATTATTAGATAATAATATATCTATAATACGATTTTCAGCAACATTTTTAGCTTTAAATATATTAATTTTAATAGATTGCATTTTAATCATTTTAATAGCATAATCAACTAAATCTCTTATTATAGAATCTACTTCTTTACCTACATAACCAACTTCAGTAAATTTAGTCGCTTCAACTTTTATAAAAGGAGAATTACTTAATTTAGCTAATCTACGAGCAATTTCTGTTTTTCCAACTCCTGTAGGTCCTATCATTAATATATTTTTAGGAGTAATTTCATTACGATAATCATCACTTAATTGCATTCTACGCCATCTATTTCTTAATGCTATAGCAACTGCTCTTTTAGCATTATCTTGACCTATAATAAATTTATTTAATTCATATACAATTTCTTGAGGAGTTAATTCAGTATACATAATAAATACCTTCAATATATAAATTTAAGTAATTAACAATCTAATTTTTTAATAGTAAAAATATGATTTGTATATAAACATATATCTGCAGATATAGACAAAGATTTTTCTACTATACTACAAGCATCTAGATCAGTATTTTCTAGTAATGCTCTAGCTGAAGCTAAAGCATAAGAACCACCACTACCTATAGCAATTAAATTATTTTCAGGTTGAATAATATCTCCACTACCAGTAATAATCAAAGAATGTTTAATATCAGTAATAGCCAATAAAGCTTCTAATTTTCTTAAATTATTATCTGTTCTTCAATCTTTAGCTAATTCTACTGCAGATTTAATAACATGACCTTGATACATTTCTAATTTTTTTTCAAAATATTCAAATAAAGTAAATGCATCAGCTGTTCCACCTGCAAAACCAGCAAGAATTTTATTATAATAAAGTTTACGAACTTTACGTACATTACTCTTCATAATTGTATTACCAAAAGTAGCTTGACCATCACCACCCATAACAACCAAATTTTTTTTTCTAACACTTAATATAGTAGTCACAATAAACCTATAAATTAAATATTTTAATTAAATAAAATTAATTATTTTCTAATACTAATCTTAATTTTTTCATAGCATTTTTTTCTAATTGACGTATTCTTTCAGCTGAAATATTATAATATAATGCTAATTTTTTTAAAGTTATTTTTTTATTATTATATAATCATCTAGACTTTATAATATGTTTACTTCTATTATCTAAATAATTTAAAGCTTTTTTTAATTTTTTAATATTATATTTTTCTCAATTTATTTTTTCAAAATCATAAGCAAAATTAGTACATTTATTTCATATAGAAGAATAAAAAACAGAATTATAATAATCAATTTTTTTATCAATTATTAAATCTTGAGAAAACATACGAGATTCCATTTCTCTTACATCTTTTTTAGATACACTAAATTTACGAGAAACAATATTAATTTCTTTATTATTAAACCAACCAATTCTTTTTTTAATTCTTCTTAAATTAAAAAACAACTTACGTTGTGACTTAGTAGTAGCAATTCTAACAATTTTTCAATTTTTTATAATATATTCATATATTTCAGCTTTAATTCAATAAATAGCAAAAGATATAACTTTAACTCCATAAAAAGGATTAAATTTTTTAACTGCTTTCATTAAACCAATATTTCCCTCCTGAATCAAATCTGCTTGAGGTAAACCATATCCAGAATAATTTTTAGCAATATGTATTACGAAACGTAAATGATAAAGAATTAATTCTTTAGCAGAATCTAAATCACCATAATAATAAAAACGATTCATTAATTGATATTCTTTTTCTAAAGATAAAATAGGTCAAGAATTTACTTTATATATATAAGAACTTAATCTACCTAAATTAAATACTTTAAAATTAGTAACATTAACTTCCATATAAAATTGTTAATAAAAATAAAATTATAAAATACAATTGTTATATTATAAACTATAATATAAAAAATAAAAATTAATTTATATTAAATTTTAAATATTAAATATGAAATATAAAAATTATATAAAAATTATAGGCGGAAAATTTAAAGGTATAAAAATAAAAACATTAAAAGATAAAAATATTAAACCTACTTTAGTTACTATAAGAAAAACTTTATTTGATTGATTAAATCCATTTATAAAAAATTTTAAATGTTTAGATTGTTTTGCTGGTAGTGGTATTCTAAGTTTAGAATCTATATCTAGATATGCTAAACATGTAACTTTAATAGAAAAAAAATATAAAATTTTTAAAAACATAAAAAATAATTTTAAAAAAATTAAAAAAAAAAAATATTCCATTGTAAACATTAATATATTAACATGATTAAAAAAAAAAAAAATAAAATATAATTTAATATTTATAGATCCACCATATAAAAACAATAATATTAATTTAATAATTAAATTAATAAACAAAAATAATTTATCTAAAAAATCTTTTATATATATAGAAACATATAAAAAAAATAAAATATTAAATATTCCCAAAAAATGAAAATTATATAAAAAAAAAAACACACAAAATATAAAATATCAATTATTTTATAAAGAATAATATTTAACAAAAAATTTCTAAACAATCATTTAAAAATAAAAAACCTTTTCTAGTTAAAAAAAATTTATTTTCTTTATATAAAAAAAATAAATATCTTTTTTTAACAGCCAAATAAATTTTCTTTTTTACAAAATTAAATTTTAATCCAGTATAAAAAACAAAATCTGAAATACAAAATGGAATTAAAAATCTTAATCTACATATAAAATATTCTGCAATAATATCCTTAACTGACAAAAAAAATATTTTCTGAATATATTTTTCTTTCATATATTTTAAAATATTTTTTACTTTTATAATTCTATATATATATTTATAATTTAACATAGTAATTTTACTATGTGCTCCACATCCAAAACCTAAATAATCACCAAAACATCAATAATTAATATTATGTAAACAAAAATATTTTTTTTTTTTAACATATGAAGATATTTCATACTGAAAATAACCATTTTCTTTAAGAATTTTTCTACCTCTAAAAAAAATTTTTTCTGTTTTAGAATAATCATAATTATTTAAAATATTATAAAATTTAGTATTTTTTTTTATCATTAATTCATATCAAGATAAATGAGGAATATTTAATTTAATAATATTTTTTATATCTTTAATAGCATCATTTACAGTTTGATTTGGTAAACCATATATTAAATCTACATTAAAATTTTTAAAATAATATTTAACAATATTAATCATTTTATATATATATTTACAAGAATAATTTCTTCCAATACTTTTTAATATACTATTATTAAAACTTTGTATACCTAAAGATAATCTATTAATACCTATTTTATAATAATTAAATATACTTTTAAAATCTAAATTTAAAATATTTACCTCTAAAGTAATTTCTATATTTTTTTTACATAAAAAATTTAAAAAAATATTTTCCAACAAAAAACTAATATATTGAATATTTAAAATATTTGGAGTTCCACCACCTATATAAATACTATCAATATATCTTTTATATTTTTTTAAAAAAAAATATTTTTTAAAGTCTTTTATAATACTTTTAATATATTGAAACATATTAATATCTTTAAAATTAGTAAAACTTAAAAAAGAACAATAAGGACATCTACTAAAACAAAATGGTATATGTATATATATACTTATAGGTAACATAAATTTATCCTAATTAATTATATTAAGGTATAATAATAATATTTATAATAAAATATTATAAGATAACTAAATTTATTTTTAAAATATGAATGATATAAATAATAATATAAAATTTAATTCTTATAAAATACCTCCATATTCTATAGAAGCAGAACAATCTGTTATAGGAGGATTGATGTTAGATAATGATAAATGAGAAAATATTTATGAAATAATAAATCACAAAGATTTTTTCCAAAAATCACACCAAATAATTTTTTTAGAAATGCAAAATTTATCTGAATCTTATAAACCTATAGATTTAATTACTCTTTCTGAATCATTAAAAAAAAATAAATATCTAAAATTAATAGGAGGATTTAATTATTTAGCACAAATATCACAAAATATATTAAATATTACTAATATTATACACCATGCTAAAATAATAAAAGAAAAATCAATAATTAGAAAAATTATTAAAACAGCTAATGAAATAATTATAACAAGTTTCAATTTAAAAGGAAAAAATAGTAAAGATTTAATAGATATAGCAGAATCAAAAATATTTAAAATATCAAAAAAAGAATTAAATAAAAATTCTGGACCAAAAAATATTTCTCATATAATTAAAAAAACTAAAAAAAAAATTAAACAATTATATAATAATCCAAGTGAAGAAATAACAGGTATAGATACAGGATATATTGATTTAAATAAAAAAACATTTGGATTACAAAAATCAGATTTAATTATAATAGCTGCTAGACCATCAATGGGTAAAACAACTTTTGCTATGAATATATGTGAAAATATAGCAATGTCACAAAAAAAACCAGTATTAATATTTAGTTTAGAAATGCCATCAGAACAAATAATAATTAGAATAATATCCTCTTTATCCAGAGTAAATCAAAATAAAATTAAAACTGGTAATTTAAATAATGAAGATTGAGCAAGAATATCTAGTACAATAAATATACTTAAAAAAAAAAAAAATATTTTTATAGATGATTCATGTACATTAACACCTACAGATGTAAGATCTAGAACTAGAAAAGTTTATAAAGAAAATAAAGGATTAAGTTTAGTAATGATAGATTATTTACAATTAATGAAATCATCATCATATTTAGATAATCGTGCTTTAGAAATAGCAGATATATCTAGATCATTAAAATTTTTAGCTAAAGAACTTAAAATACCTATAATTGCCTTATCACAATTAAATAGACTTTCTGAACAAAGAATAGATAAAAGACCAGTAAATTCAGATTTAAGAGAATCTGGATCTATAGAACAAGATGCAGATTTAATAATGTTTATATATAGAGATGAAGTATATAACGATAATTCAGATATGAAAGGAATAGCAGAAATTATTATTGGTAAACAACGTAACGGTCCAACAGGAACAATACATTTAGTTTTTAATGGAAAAATATCTAGATTTGATAATTATGCATCAAACAAATATTAATTTTTTAAAGAAAATATTAAAAAATTAAAATATAAAAGTATATATATTTTTAAATATATTTAATTTATAATAAAATTTATTTATCAAATAAATTTTAAAACAAAAAAAATAATTTTAAATACAATATTATATGGCTAGCAAAGGAATTAATAAAGTAATTTTAATAGGTAATCTAGGTCAAAATCCTGAAATAAGATATACATCAAATGGAAATACAGTAACTAATTTAAATTTAGCTACTTCAGAAATATGAAAAGATAAAAATACAGGAGAAAAAAAAGAAAAAACAGAATGACATAAAATAGTTCTATTTGGAAAATTAGCAGAAATAGCAGCAGAATATTTATATAAAGGTTCACAAGTATATATAGAAGGATCATTAAAAACTAGAAAATGACAAGATAAAAATGGACATGATAGATATACTACAGAAATAATTGTAAATATAAATGGAACAATGCAAATGTTAGGAACAAAAAAAAATAATAAAAAAATAAATTATAATAAAAATAATATTCAAAAAATAAAAACAAAAACAAAAAAAAAAAAAAATACTCAAAATAAATCTGAAGACTTATCAATAAATTTTGATGATATCCCTTTCTAAAAAAAAAATAATTTCAATATTTAATACTTTAATACAAAAATGACTGAAATATTTGGAAAACTATTTAAAAAATCAATTAAAAAAAAAAATATTAAACAAGGTTCCATAATAAAAGGAAAAATAATAGATATAGATCATAAAAATGTAATTATAGATTCTGGTTTAAAATCAGAATCATATGTACCTATAGAACAATTTAAAAATTCTAAAGGTAAAATAAATATTAAAATAAATGATAAAGTAGAAGTTTTAGTAGATAATATTTCTGGAGGATATGGAGAAACTATATTATCTAGAGAAAAAGCACAAAAACATAAATCATGATTAAAAATAGAAAAATCTTATAAAAAATCATTAATCATAAAAGGAATAATAAATGGAAAAGTAAAAGGAGGTTTAACTGTAGATATCAATGGTATAAAAGCATTTTTACCAGGATCTTTAGTAGATATAAAACCAATTAAAGATTTTTCAGAATTAGAAAAAAAAAAATTAGAATTTAAAATAATTAAATTAGATAAAAATAATAATAATATAGTTATTTCTAGAAAAGCTGTTATTCTAAGTGAAAATAATTCCGAAAGAGAAAAATTAATTAAAAATATTCACGAAGGTTTAATAATAAAAGGAATAGTAAAAAATATTACTGATTATGGAGCATTTATAGATTTAGGAGGTTTAGATGGATTATTACATATAACAGATATAGCATGAAAAAGAGTAAAACATCCTAATGAAATATTAAAAATTGGAGAAAAAATAAATGTTAAAATAATTAAATTTGATAAAATAAATATAAGAGTTTCTTTAGGATTAAAACAACTTAGTAAAGATCCATGAAAAAATATAAATCATAAATATCCTTTAAAAAGTAAAATAAAAGGTAAAATTACTAATTTAACTGATTACGGATGTTTTATAGAAATAGAAGAAGGAATAGAAGGATTAGCACATATATCAGAAATAGATTGAAAAAAAAAAAATATCAATCCATTTAAAATATTTAATATAGGAGAATCTATAAAAGCAATAATATTAAATATAGATAAAGAAAAACGTAGAATATCTTTAGGTATTAAACAATGTAAACCTAATCCATGAACAAAATTTATTAAAAATTATAATAAAAACGATATTATAACAGGAACTATAAAATCAATAACTGAATTTGGAATATTTGTAAATATTAAAAAAGAAATAAATGGTTTAGTACATACTTCAGATATATCTTGAAATAAAAAAGATAATATTAAAAATATGTATAAAAAAGGAGAAAAAATTAAAGTATTTATATTACAAATAGATACTGAAAAAGAAAGAATTTCCTTAGGTATTAAACAACTCACTGAAGATCCTATAAATAAATATTCTGAAATACAAAAAAAAAATATTTTATTAAAAGTAAAAATAATTAAATTTAAAAAAAATAACATTAAAATAATAACCAAAGAAGGTATAAAAGGATATATAAAATGTTCTGATAAAATAAAAAATAGAAAAATAAATGATATAATTTTTACTAAAATAATTAATATAGATTTTAAAAATAGATTATTATATTTACATATATACAAGAAAAATAAAAAAAATAGATATAAAAATAAATCTAATAATAATTGTTTTAATACAATGTTAGAAGCATTTAAAATAGCAAAAATAAAATAATGAAAATAAATTTAAACTTTATAGTAAAAGAAATAAATATTAATATTAATAATATAATATCTCAAAAAAAATTTTTTTTGTCATAAAAAAATTAATTAATTTTTTTGAAAAATATATTAATAAAAAAAAAATAAAAATAAAAAACTTTGGTTATTTTAATATATATAAAAAAAATATTAAAAATAATAAATTTAAAAAAAAAAAACAAAACAATAAAGTTATTATACCTTATTTTAAATGTAGTAAAAATATATTTACTTCTTTTAAAAAAAAAAATTAAATAAATTCTTTATATAAAAAATTTTCAAAATTATAAAAATATGGAAAAAAATTAAAATTATAAGAAGATTGTATTAATCTTCTTTTAAATAATGAAGCATTATTAATACCTTTAAAAATATTTACTACATGTTTTAAAATTTTTAAAGGATGAATATTATATAATTTTATTTGTTTTAAAATATATAAATATAATTTTAAAAAAACTATTCTTATAGTAGGATTAATTCTATTATTTATAAAAAAATTTATTTTTTTATATTTTTTTTTTTTACTATTAATATAATTATCTATATTTATTAATATTAAAGGATTAGAATAAATTTTTCTACCCATCATAACTCCATCAACATATTTTAAATGATAATCTATATCTTTTATATTATTAATATTACCATTTATTATAATATTTAAATGAGGTAAATCTTTTTTTAATTTATAAACTCAATTATAATTTAATTTAGGTATTTTAAAATTTAATTTAGTAGAAAAAATATTTTTTAATATATATCTAGGATGAATAATAAAATTATTACATCTAGTAAATAAAGAAATTGTACCAACAAAATCTAATAAACTATTATAACAATAATAATTTAATCTATGTTTTACTGAAACATTAATATTTTTTGATCCTAAAATTAAAGAATTAACACAATTTATAATATTATTAATATTAGACATTAAATAAAAACCCATTTTACCAAAATAAGAACTTCTAGAAGTACAACCTAAATTAAAATTAATTTCAGAAAAATTTAATTTTCTAACTAATTTAGCAGATTTATATAAATCATAACTATTATTACCTATAAATTGTATTACCACAGGAACATTTTTAATATCATTTAAAAATAATCGATTAATTTTATATTTATATAAAAAAGAAGATGTATATATCATACCTGTATACAATTTTATATTGTTACTTAAAAGACTATAAAAATATCTACAATGTCTATCTGTATATTTATACAAAGGAGCAACAGAAAATTTTTTAAACATATAAATAAAATTAATAATTAATCATTTAATTTAATAAATTTTATACCATTCATATAATTTAATAAAACATCAGGTATTTTAATTACACCTGTATCTATTTGAAAATTTTCTAATATTAACATTAATATTCTACCTATAGCTAAACCAGAACCATTAATAATATGTACAAAAATATTTTTATTTAATTGAACATTTTTATAACGAATATTTATTCTTCTAGATTGAAAATCTCATGTATTAGAACAAGAAGAAACTTCAATATAACTTTTATCTAAAGGAGATCAAACTTCTAAATCATAAGTTTTACAAGAACTAAAACTCATTAATTTACTACATAATAATACTTTACGATAAGATAAATTTAATTTTTTAAGTATTACTTCAGCAGAATTAGTTAATTCTTCTAAAGCTAACATAGAATTTTGAGGTTTAACAATTTGAATTAATTCAACTTTATCAAATTGTTTTAATCTAATTAAACCTCTATTATTTTTACCATAAGATTTAGATTCAGATCTAAAACATGGAGTATTAGAAACTAATTTAATAGGTAAATCACTATCATTTAAAATTTTATTTTTAAATAAATTTATTAATGAAACTTCTGATGTAGGTATTAAAGCATAATTAATATTTTTTTCTCTTTTAGAACTTATATAAAATATATCTTTATAAAATTTTGGTAATTGTCCTGAACCATATAAAGAAGAAATATTTACAATATAAGGAACATAAATTTCAGAATAAAAATTTTTTTTTGTATGTATATCTAACATAAATTGTGATATAGCTCTATATAAAAGAGCAATATTATTTTTCATAATTACAAAACCTGAACCACTAATATTAGAAGAATCATCAAAATTTAAATTACCAGTTAATTTACCAAATTTTATATGACTTAATATTTTTTTTTTTTTTTTAATAATACCTCAATTATAAATTATTTTATTATTTGAATCATTTTTACCTAATGGAACACTTTTATGAGGAATATTTGGTATACTAAATAAAATTTTTTGTAAAATTAAAGATATTTTATTTAAAATTTTTTTTTTAAAATTTATATTAACTTTAAAATATTTAATAATATCTTTCAAAAAAAAAGAATCTTTTTTTATATAAATAAAAAATTTTTTAGTAAAAAAATTACGTTTGAATTGTAATAATTCAATTTCAAATTTTATTTGTTTTTTTTTATTAAATAAAAAACATATCTTTTTTATATCAAAATATGAAATACGATTATTTAATTGTTTAGATAAAACATTATAATTATCTAACAAAAATTTTATATCTAACATAAAATTATTAATTATTAAAATTTAAATACTAATTATTAATTATACAATTATAAATTTTTTACACCAGTAGTATAATTATACTATATTTTAATAATATATATTTATAATAAGATTTAAAATTACTATGAAAAAAATAGAAAAACTAATTATTATAGGTTCAGGACCAGCAGGATATACATCTTCTATATATGCTAGTAGATATAATCTTAAACCAATAATAATAACTAAACATGAACAAGATAGTCAAATAATAAAATCAAATAAAATAGAAAATTGACCAGGAGAATATAAAGGTATTAAAGGTATTAAATTAATTAAAAATATGAAAAAACAATCTATAAAATTTAATACTAAAATAATTTATGATACTATAATTAATATTAAATATAATAATAAAGTAATTACTTTAAAAAGTAAAAATAAAAAATATTTTTGTATTACATTAATAATAGCTGTTGGATGTATACCTAAGAAATTAAATTTAACTTATGAAAAAGAATTATATGGTAAAGGTATATCTACATGTTCAACATGTGATGGTTTATTATATAAAAAAAAAAATATTGCAATAATAGGTGGAGGAAATACTGCTTCAGAAGAAACTATATATTTATCTAAAATAGCTAATAAAATCTATTTAATACATAGAAGAAATTTAACATCAGAAAAATTTTTAATAAAAAAAATCTATAAACAAATAAAAAAAAAAAAAATATTATTTTATAAAAATTATAAAATTATTAAAATATACAAAAAAAATAAATATTTAAATTGTATAAAAATAAAAAATTTAAAAAATAATAAAAAAAAAAAAATTAAAATAAGTGGATTATTTATAGCAATAGGTTATAAACCTAATACTAAAATATTTAAAAAAAATATTAATCTGGATAAACAAGGTTATATAATAACAAACTACAAAAATTCTAAATATCAATCTATGACCAATATAAAAGGTGTATTTGCTGCAGGAGATGTAATAAATAACAAATTTAAACAAGCAATAACTTCTTCAGCATCAGGATGTATAGCCGCTATGGAAGTAAAAAAATATTTAGAAAGAAAAACTAAATAAAATTTACTATGATAAAAGAAAAAAATATTGAAGTACAAGGAATAGTAATAGAAACTTTACCAAATACAATGTTTAAAATAAAATTAGATAATGGACATTTAATAATAGGACATATATCAGGTAAAATGAGAAAAAATTATATTAGAATATTAACAGGTGATAAAGTAACAGTAGAATTAACTCCTTATGATATTAATAAAGGAAGAATAATATTTCGTAACAATAAATAAATTTAATGAAGGATATAAAATTGTTTTTTATAAAAAATAAAAATACCAGAGAATTAGCATTACAAATAATGTATTCTTGTAAAATTTCTAAAAATAAAAACATAAAAAAAAAAATAAAAGAATTTAAATTAATCAATCCTAAAATACTAAATAATATAAATATATATTATTTATATAAAATATTAAAAGGAACAAAAAAAAATAAAAAATATATAAAAAAAAAAATTTATTCATCTTTAATTTTTAAAGAAACATATATAGGAAAAATAGAATTTTTAATACTTAGTATTGCTACATATGAATTAAAAATAAATAAAAAAATACCTTATAAAATAGTAATAAATGAAAGTATTAAACTAGCAAAAAAATTTGGATTCAATAATAGTTATAAATTAATAAACAATATTTTAGACAAAATAATTAAATATTAAAATAAAATTTTAAATAATATATGGAAGAAAATTATAATAACAAATATATAAATATATATAATAAACTTTTAAATAACAGAATAATTTTTCTAACTGGTTATATAGACGATATTTTATCTAATAATATAATTACTCAATTATTATATTTAGAATCAAAAAATTATAAAAAAGATATTTATTTATACATTAATTCTCCTGGAGGAATAATAACATCAGGTATGTCAATATATGATACAATGAATTTTATTAAACCAGATATAAATACAATATGTATTGGTCAAGCATGTTCAATGGCTGCAATAATATTATCTTCAGGAAAAAAAAAAAAAAGATTTAGTTTACCTAATTCTAGAATAATGATTCATCAACCTTTAGGTAGTTTACAAGGGCAAGTAACAGATATAGAAATACATACAAAAGAAATATTAAAAATAAAAAAAAAAATTATTTATTTATTAAGTAATAACACAAAACAAACTATAAAAAAAATTTCCAAAGATATAGAAAGAGATAAATTTTTTTCCGCTAATAAAGCTCTAAATTATGGAATAATAGACAAAATTATTAATCAAAGAAATTAATATATTAAAATATGAAAATTGATAATCTAAACATAAATTGTTCTTTTTGTCAAAAATCTAAATATCAAGTTAAAAAAATGATTATTGGTAAAAAATCATATATATGTAATGAATGTATTACTACATTTAATAAAATAAATTTTCTAAAAAAAAAAAATAAAAGTAAAAATATTTTTAATATTCTAAAATATACACCTAAAAAAATAAAAAAAAAATTAGATCAATATATTATAGGACAAAATGAAGCTAAAAAAATACTATCAACACACATATACAATCATTATAAAATTATTTATAATATAAAATATAATTATAAAAAATATTTTACTAACAAATCAAATATTTTAATAATAGGACCTACAGGTAGTGGTAAAACATTATTAGCTAAAACAATATCAAAAATTATAAATATACCAATAGTTATAACTGACGCTACATCTTTAACAGAAGCTGGATATGTTGGAGAAGATGTAGAAAATATATTATATAGATTAATACAAAAATGTAATTTTAATATTTCAAAAGCTCAATATGGAATTATTTTTATTGATGAAATAGATAAAATAGCAAAAAAATCTATTAATTTATCTATTACTAGAGATGTTTCTGGAGAAGGAGTACAACAATCTTTATTAAAAATTATAGAAGGAACAATATCTTCTGTACCTAAAAAAGGAGGAAGAATACATCCTCAACAAGATAATATACAAATAGATACTACAAATATTTTATTTATATGCAGTGGAACATTTAATGGTATAAATAAAATAATTAAAAAAAGAACAAATAATTACAAAATAGGTTTTAATAGTAAATATATAAAAAAAAAAAAATCTAAAATAAATACACAAGATTTAATAAATTTTGGATTTATACCAGAATTTATAGGTAGATTTTCTAATATTATTCATATAAATAAATTAAAAAAAAATGATTTATTAAAAATATTAATCAAACCTAAAAATTCAATAATTAAATATTATCAAAATATATTTAAATTATATAAAATAAATCTTATATTTACTAAAAAATCTCTTAAACAAATAGTTATTAAAACAATAAAAAAAAAAACAGGAGCTAGAGGATTAAAAAATATAATAGAAGATATATTAATAGATTTAATGTATAATATACCTTCAATAGAAGGTATTAAAAAAATAATAATAAGTAAAAAAGTAGTCAATAAAAAAATTAAACCTTATGTAATATATAAAAAAATAAATAAGAGGTAAAAATATGCACCTAAAAAGATCTCAAAAAAATACTGAGATCCTAATTCTACCATTACGTGATGTAGTAGTATATCCAAATATGATAGTTCCTTTATTTATAGGACGTAAAAAATCTATATTTTGTTTAGAATTATCAATGCAACAAAATAAAAAAATTCTTTTAGTAGCACAAAAAAAAGCATCTATAAATGAACCAAATATAAATGATTTATTTAAAATAGGAACAGTATCTTCTATACTTCAAGTACTTAAATTACCAGATGGAACAATAAAAATTTTAGTAGAGGGATTAGAAAGAGCTAAAATCATAGAAATACAAGATAAAGGAAAATATTTTATTGCACTAATAAAAAAAATTCACGAATCTAAAATAAATAAAAAAGAACAAAAAATTATTACTAAAACTTTAATTAATCAATTTGAATATTATATTAAAATAAGTAAAAAAATACCTATAGAAATATTAAATTCATTAAATAACATTAATAATCCAGTTAAATTAGTTGATACTATAGCAACTCATATTCCATTAAAATTAAATAATAAACAACGTATTCTAGAAATAAATAATATTAATAAAAGATTAGAATATCTAATATCTACAATAGAATCAGAAATAAATATTCTTAAAATAGAAAAAAAAATAAGAAATAGAATTAAAAAACAAATGGAAAAAAGTCAAAAAGAATATTATTTAAATGAACAAATAAAAGCTATACATAAAGAATTAGGAGAAAATCATCCATCTAATGAATATGAGTTATTATATAAAAAATTTAAAAATATTAAAATACCCAAAGAAATTAAAAAAAAAACTATTGTAGAATTAAAAAAATTAAGATTAATGTCTCCTTTATCAGCAGAAGCTACAGTTACAAGAAATTATATAGACTGAATAATGCAAATTCCATGATATAAAAAAACTAAAATAAAAAAAGATTTAAAAAAAGCTAAAAAAATTTTAGATAAAGATCATTACGGTTTAGAATATATAAAAGAAAGAATTTTAGAATATTTAGCTGTACAAAATAGATCTGAAAAATTAAAAGGTCCAATATTATGTTTTATAGGTCCACCAGGAGTAGGTAAAACATCTTTAGGAAAATCAATTTCTAAAGCTACAGGGAGAAAATATATTAGAATGTCTTTAGGTGGTATAAGAGATGAAGCAGAAATTAGAGGACATAGAAGAACATATATAGGTTCAATGCCTGGAAAAATTATACAAAAAATTTCAAAAACAAAAGTAATAAATCCTTTATTTTTATTAGATGAAATAGATAAAATATCTTCTGATATGAGAGGAGATCCTTCATCAGCTCTTTTAGAAGTATTAGATACAGAACAAAATAATTTATTTAACGATCATTATATTGAAATAGAATATGATCTATCTAATATAATGTTTATAGCTACAGCTAATTCAATACATAATATTATACCTCCATTATTAGATCGTATGGAAATAATAAAACTAGTAGGTTATACAGAAAATGAAAAATTTAATATAGCTAAAAAGTATCTAATTCCAAAACAAATAAAAAATAATTTTTTAAAAAATAATGAAATAAAAATTAGTAACAAATCTATTATAGATATAATTAGATATTATACTAAAGAATCAGGAGTAAGATCTTTACAAAGAGAAATTTCTAAAATATGTAGAAAATCAGTTAAAAAAATTACAATAAATAAAAAATGTAAATCAATTAAAATAAATTTTAAAAATTTAAAAAAATTTTTAGGTATTAAAAAATATAATTACGAAAAAATAAAAAAAGAAAACCCCATAGGACAAGTTACAGGATTAGCTTGAACTGAAACAGGAGGAGAAATAATAAATATAGAATCTATATGTATACCAGGAAAAGGTAAATTAACATATACTGGATCATTAGGTGAAGTTATGCAAGAATCTATAAAAATTGCTCTTACTGTAGTAAGAACATTAACAAAAAAAATTAATATAGATAATAAATTTCACAACAAAAATGATATACATATACATATACCTGAAGGAGCAACACCTAAAGATGGTCCAAGTGCAGGAATAACTATATGTACTTCTATAATATCAAGTTTAATAAAAGAAAAAGTTCAATCTAATATAGCTATGACTGGAGAAATAACACTATATGGAAGAATTTTACCTATAGGAGGATTAAAAGAAAAACTTTTAGCTGCTTTAAGAGGAGGAATTAAAAAAGTTATTATACCTAAAAGTAATAAAAAAAATTTAGAAGAAATACCTAAAAATATAATTAAAAATATTAAAATATATACATTAAAAAATATTAAAGAAGTTTTAAAATTAACCTTTAAAAAAAATATATTTAAAAAACAAATTTATAACTAATTAACACGCTCTACAGGATTTGAACCTGTGACCTACAGCTTAGAAGGCTGTTGCTCTATCCAACTGAGCTAAGAGCGTAATAAAATTATATTATCATTAATATATTTCTAAAGTCAATTAAATGATTAATTGTAAAATATTATATGGAAACATATATTTAAAAAAAACAAAAACAAAAATTAAAAAAACTATTTCTTTATTAAAAAAAAAATATGGTAGAAAACCAAGTATATTAATTTTAAGTATAGGAAATAATACTGCATCCAATATATATATAAAAAAAAAATGTACAAATTTTAATAAAGTTAATATAAAATATAAAATTAAAAAACTAAAATCAAATATAACAGAAAAAAAAATAATTAAAATAATAAAAAAAAATAATAACAATAAAAAAATTGATTGTCTATTAATTCAATTACCTATACCTAAACACTTAAATACAAATAAAATAATTAATAATATAAATCCTAATAAAGACGTAGATGGATTAAATTCACAAAATATAGGTAAATTATCTCAAGGAAAATGTTATATACATCCTTGTACACCATTAGGTGTAATAAAATTATTAAAATTATATAAAATTAATTTAATAGGATTAAATGCTCTTATAATAGGAACATCTAATCTAGTAGGAAAACCTATGAGTATGGAATTAATTAATGAAGGATGTACAGTAACATTAGCAAATAAAAAAACAAAAAATATTAAAAAATATATTCAAAATACTGATTTACTAATAAGCGCAACTGGAAAATATAATTTATTTCCTACACATTGAATTAAAAAAAAAACTATAGTTATAGATATAGGAATAAATAAAATTAATAATAAAATTGTAGGAGATATTAATTTTTTAGAAGCTAAAAAAATAGTTAAATATATTACTCCAACTCCTGGAGGAATAGGATTAATGACTATATCAATATTACTAAAAAACATAATTAAAATATATAAAAAAAATAACAAAAAATTATTTTAAATATCAATCTGAATTAAATTTTTTCTTATCCCTTACTAAAACATTTAATTTATATAATTTATTACGTAATAAATCAGCTATATATCATTTTTTTCTCTTACGAGCTAAATTTCTAATTCTAACTATCTTATTAATTTTTTTAATATCAATTTTAAAACTTAATTTATTTTTTAAATAATAATTAATATTACTATTTAATATTCCGATAATATTAGCAAAATAACGCATTCTTAATGCTAATTTATTAGCTAAAGAAAAATTATTACATTTAAATTTATTAATTTCATGCATCATATAAAAAATTAATGTATATACTTTAGGTATATTTAAATCATCATTCATATAATTATAAAACAAATCATCAAATTCTTTAAAAATTAAATAATCTTTTTTTTTTAAATTAATATTTAAATTTAAATTATTTAAACATAAATATAATTTATTAATACATTCTTTATATTTTATAAAATTTAAAGAATTAAAATATAAATTTTTTCTATAATGAGTAGACATAAAAAAAAATTTTAATACATCTGAATGATATATTTTTAATAAATCACATAATCTATAAATATTATTATCTTTAGATTTAGATAATTTACATCCCTTAATATTTAATACCATTCCAGTATGAATTCAATAATTAGCTTTATATTTATTACCATATAAACATTTAGATTGAATTATATCATTTTCATGATGAGGAAAAATTAAATCGTAACCACCACCATGTATATCAATATTATTATTTAAATATTTATTACTTATTACAGAACAACCTATATGTCATCCAGGTATACCTTTACCTCAAGGAGATTTCCATCCATAATTTAAACTACCTTTATTTACTTTTCATAAAACAAAATCTTTTTTAAAAATATCTATATTTTTCTTTAAAAGAAAAATATTTTTATTTAAATATTTTTTTATTTTAAAATATACATCACCATTTAAAGAAATATAAGCATATTTTAATACTATTAATTTTTTTATTTCTTTAATAATAATTTTTATATGATCAGTAATTTTAGGTTCAAAAGAAGGTTTACTAAAATTTAAATTATTAAAATTATTTCACATATTAATAATCATTTTATATGACAAATCTTTTAAAGAAATTTTTTTTTGCAAAGATTTTTTAATCAATTTATTATCTACATCTGTAATATTACGTACATAATTACATTTATAACCTATATGTTTTAAATAATTTACTAAAATATCAAAAAAATAAAAAGTACGACCATGTCCTATATGACAATAATTAGATACTGTAATACCACATACATATATATTAACTAATTTACATTGAATAGATTTAAATAATTCTTTTTTTTTATTTAAAGTATTAAAAATTTTTAACATAAAAAATTATATTCTATAATATTATAAAAAATAAATATTTTTTTAAAAAAAATAATTAATTATTAATAATATATACAATAAAAAAATAAAATAACTAATATAAATATTACTTAAATATAAAATTTTATAATTTTAAAAAATAAAAATCTAAAATTTTAATATTTAATTAATAAATAAAAAAAATTTTTTAAAATATATATTTAAAAATAAACATAAAAAATAAAATTTTATAACTTATTTATAAGCTGGATTCTGTTTAAACAATCATTTATCTAGGTTATTAATTACTTAATAACTCAATCGGTTTACCATGATATAAAATATCCGTACGGATAAGTACATTTTTAAAAACATATTTTAATATCTAATTTAACCTTTCTCCAAATGGAGTTTACACATATTTTATATTTCTATAAAATATAGTGTGCTTTTACCACACTTTTTCACCCTTACTTTAAAAATAAAGCGGTTATTTTCTGTTGCACTTTTCATAAAATATAATTTTTCCAGATATTGTCTGGCATTTTATCCTAGGAGTCCAGACTTTCCTCTATATATAATAGCGATTGAAAATTTTTAGTTAATAAACTTTATTTTTTATAAAATTATATTTCTTTAAATTTTAAAAAAATTTTACATCCTTTAAATTTTAACTTTTTAATATAAAAATTAATTAAATAATTTTTATAAGTAGAAGTTAATAAATTTATTTTTTTACCATGTATAACAATTGTAAAAGGTAAATAACCACCTATATGAGCATATTTTAATTTAACTAATTCTTTATTAAAACTATAAAATTTATTTATAGATTTTTTTAAAATTTTAGTTAATTTATAACTAGTAATTTTTTTTAAAAAAATATTTTTATAATTAATAATTAATTTTTCAAATATAAACAACAAATATTTATATTTCATATTAATTACAGATACAAAATAAACATCTATATAATTAATAAAATTATATTTAGATACAATACTTTTTTTATAATTTTTTAAATCTAATTTACTATATAATTCACATTTATTAAATATTAATATTATTATTTTACCATGTTTAAATAATAAATTTAACAAAATTAAATCATATTTAGTAATACCTATATTAATATCAATTAAATAAAAAATAATTTTAAATTCAAAAATTTTATTTAAAAAAAAATATTTATCTTTAATATAAAAATTTTCAGTAAATTTATTTAATCCTGGAGAATCACTAATAATATAATTAATATTTTTAATATTTATTGAACAAGTTATAAAATCTTTAGTAGTTCCAGATTTATAATAAATAATAGATCTATTATTACCTACCATAAAATTCATTAAAGTTGATTTACCTACATTAGGTTTACCTAATATAATTATTTTAATATAATTATTAAAATATAATTTATTATTTTTTTTTTGAAATAAAAAACTATATTTATCTAAATTTAAACAATAAAAAAAAATTTTTTTATAAAAAAACATTTTTTTTTTTAAAAATATATTTTTTTTAAAAAAAATATCATTTAAAAAAAAAGAAATACCTTTTCTATTTAAAATAGAAATAGGATAAATAAAATTTATTCCTAAACAACGATAATTATATAAATTTAAATAATAATCTTTACATAAATCTATTTTATTTATTAATAAAACAATATTTTTTTTAAAAGTTTTTAAAAATAATTTAGACAAATATATATCATTATCATTTATTCCTAAACTATAATCAACTAATAAACATATTAAATCAACATTTTTAATTATATAAATAAATTGATCATATATATATTTTCTTTTTATATCTTTATTTACTTTTAAAAAATTTATTCTATAAATATTATATGTATCTATACATATAGAATATTTATTTTTAAAAGAAAAAATACCATAATTAAAATCATAAGTAAAATTATTTATTTTATTATATATAGCTAAATTTGTTTTAGTTAATAAATTAAAAAAACTTGTTTTACCTACATTTGTATTACCTATTAATAATAAAGTTAACATTTTAATAAATTTAATAAATGAATTTTATAATAATTTATTTTAATTTAAAAAACTAATTAATGTACTAATTAAATTTTTATATAAAATTCTTTTTTGTTTATTATATAAAATATCTTTTATAGTTATAAAATTATTAATTAATTCATTTTTATCTATAATAATTATTATTCGAGGTTTTAATTTAATAACTTTTAAAATTTTTTTACTTAAATTTTTATATTTACTATAATCATTATAAACCCGAATAGAATTAGAAAAATAATTAATAATTTTTTCCATAATTTTAATACCCAATAAACTACTTTTTTTATTTAAAGAAGCTATAATATATATAGTAATATTATTTTTAATAGAATATTTTTTTTTTTTTTTTAATAAAAGTATTAATCTATCTAAACCTATAGCAAAACCAACAGCAGGAATAGAAAAACTAGATAAAGATTTAGATAAATTATCATATCTACCTCCAGAACAAATAGATTTTTTAAATCCTAAATTTTTACTAGTTCATTCAAAAACAAAATCATTATAATAATCTAAACCACGAACTAAATTATAATTTATTTTATAACTAATACCTAAAATATTTAAATTTTTACATAAATTTTTAAAATTAGATAAAGAATTATTATTAATAAAATCTAATATTTTAGGAAAATGCTGACAAAATTTTTTAATCTTCTTATTTTTACTATCTAATAATTTAAAAAAATTAATTTTATTTAAATCAAAATTTTTTAAAAAAAAAAAATCCTTTTTAATAATTTCATTTTTAATAAACATTAAATAATTATTTCTATCTTCTATAGAACCAATAGAATTAATTTCTAAATTTAAAAAACTAGATACACCTAATTTTTTTCATAATCTTTTAATAATTAAAATTAATTCTATATCAACATTAATATTATTATAACCAAATATTTCAGCACCTAATTGATAAAATTGACGAAATCTACCTTTTTGAGTATTTTCATATCTAAACATAGGACCTAAATACCATAATCTATTTAAATAATTATTTAAAAATAAATTATTTTGTATATAAGCTCTCATACATCCTGCAGTACCTTCAGGTCTTAAACTTAAATTTAAACCATTACGATCTAAAAAAGAATACATTTCTTTATTTATTATATTATTTAATAAACCTAAACTTTTATCAAATAAAATAGTTTTTTCTAATATAGGAAATTTTATTTCATTAAAAGAATAATTTTTCATTAATATTTTAAAATTATTTTCTATATTTCTATATATTAAGATATCATCAGAAAAATAATCATGCATTCCTTTAATTGATTTAACTTTTAATTCATTCATAAAAAATAATTTTTAAAACAACTAAATAATTTTATTTAAATTTAATTTTTTAAATATCTTCAAAAAAAATAAAAAGAAAAAAATAATACTATTAATTTAATTAGAAAAAAATAAATATAATTTAAAAAAAAAAAACTATCAAAATCTTTTTTTATTTTACTTTCAGAAAAACAGTAATTTTTATTATTATATCTTTCTAAAAATAAAAATATTTTTTTTTTAGATACTTTAACTAAACGAGCATAAGAATATATATAACCACAATAAAAAACTTTAGGAATATTAGTAGGAAATATATCTTTTTCTATATTATCAATTAATTCTAATTTTAGACATAATTTTTTTGCAATATCTTTTTGAGTAAAATTTAACATTTTTCTATATTTTACTAAAATTTTACCTAAAGAATTTATTTTTTTATTATTCATAATATTGAACTTTTAATTTAAATTAATATTATTTATATAATTGACCACAAGAAGCATTAATATCTGATCCTCTAGTTTTTCTAATAAAAGAAAAAATATTTTTTTTTTTAAGAAAATTATGAAATAATAATATTCTTTCATTACTACTTTTAGTATAAATACCATTATTTATATTATTATATGGTATAAGATTAATTTTAACAGAAAAATCTTTAAGTAAATTTACTAATTGATTAGCATATTTAAAACTATCATTAATATTATTTAACATAATATACTCAATATTTAATTTACCTTTATTAGATTTAGAATTTCTTATATAAATATTCATTGCTTTAAGTATATCATGCAAATTATATATATTATTAATAGACATTATTTTACTTCTCAATATATTATTAGGAGCATGAAGTGATAAAGTTACAACAATATCTATTATTCCTATTAATTTATAAATAGAAGGAACAATACCAGAAGTAGATATAACTATCTTTCTTTTTGAAAAATAAAAACAATCTATCATAATATTTATAGAATTTACAACATTATTAAAATTTAATAAAGGTTCTCCCATACCCATAAATACTATATTAGTAATATATTTATTATAATCTTTAACAAAAAATATTTTATTTTTAAGAAAATTTATTACCAATAAAACTTGACCTATTATTTCCGAAACTAATAAATTTCTTTTAAACTTCATTTTACCTGTAGCACAAAAACTACATTTTATAGTACAACCTACTTGACTAGAAATACATAAAGTTTTTCTTTTTTTTTCAGGTATATATACAGTTTCGATTAAATCATTATTAACATCTAAAATAAATTTTATTACTCCATCAACAGAATATTTAATATCAAAAATTTTAGGTAATTTAATTTTTGATAAACAATATAATTTTTTTCTTATTTTTTTACTTATATTATGCATCATAAAAAAATTAAAACAAAATTTTTTATAAATTCAATACATAATTTGATCAGCAACAAATTTTTTTTCACCTAAATTCAAAAAAAAATTTTCCATCATACTTTTATTAAAATCTAATAAATTAATTTTTTTCATATAATTATTTGACAAAATATAAATTTTTATTATAAATTAATTAAATGAACATAAAAAATAAAAATATTTTATCTATAGAAATATCTACAGAATTACAATCTGTTGCTATTAAATATAAAAAATATATATTTACTAAGAAAAAAAAAACAAAAAAAAATAATAATCAAAATATATTAATATTAATAAAAAAAATTATACAAAAAAATAATATTAATTTTAAAAAAATTAATTATTTTTTAATTAACAATGATCCAGGAAATATTTTAAATTCAAATTTATCTTTAAATATTGCACAAACATTTTTTTTAAAATATAAAAATATTAAATTAATTAAAACAAATACATTTAATATTATAAATGAAAAAATTAAAATAAAATACACTAAAAAAAAAAAATATTATTTTATAATTTTTAATTCTATTAAAAATATTTATATAAGCTATATAAAAAATCATAATATTATTTATAATAAAAAAATTTCGTTAAATAAAATAATAAAAAAAATTAATTCTACTAAAAAAGAAATTATTACACATAAATATAAATCAAAAAAAAAAATATTAAATTTAATGAACAAAAAAAAAAAAATTAAAATTATATATCCTCAAGCTAAATATATGATATATTTTATAAATAAAAAAAATTAAATTTTAAAATAATCTAATAAAAAATTTACTTTATCTAATTTTTCTCATGAAAATTCTTCTCTACCAAAATGACCATATGAAGCAGTTTTATAATATATAGGATTTAATAAATTTAAATTTTTTATAATTTTACCAGGTCTTAAATCAAAAAAAATATTTATTGCTTTTAATAAATTATTAATTAATACTTTTTCAGTACCAAAAGTATTAATCATAACAGATATAGGTGATGTTACACCAATAGCATAAGAAATTTGTATTTCACATTTATCTGCTAAACCTGCAGCAACAATATTTTTTGCTATATATCTAGCCATATATGCTCCAGATCTATCAACTTTAGATGGATCTTTACCAGAAAAAGCACCTCCTCCATGTCTAGCTATACCACCATAAGTATCAACAATTATTTTTCTACCTGTTAAACCACAATCACCCATAGGTCCACCAATAACAAATCTACCTGTAGGATTAATAAAATATTTAGTATTTTTATTTAATCATTTTTTAGGTAATATATATAATATAATTTCTTCCATAATTGCTTCTTTTAATTCATTATAAGTAATATAATCCATATGTTGTGTAGAAAAAACAACTGTATCTATACCTATAATAACATTATTTTTATATATAAAAGTAATTTGACTTTTAGCATCAGGACATAATCAAGATAAAATTTTATTTTTCCTTAATTCAGATTGTCTTTTTACTAATCAATGTGCATATAAAATAGGTGCTGGCATATATACATTAGTTTCATTAGAAGCATAACCAAACATTATTCCTTGATCACCAGCACCTTGATTAGAAAATTTATCTTTTTTAATACCCATATATATATCTAAAGATTGTTTACTAATAATATTAATTATTATACAAGAACTAAAATTAAAAAGATCATTTTTATTTACATAACCAATATTTTTAATTGTATTTCTAACAATATCTTCTATATTAAATGATATAGATGTATTAATTTCACCACCAACTATAACTATATTATTTTTAACATAAACTTCACAAGCAACTTTAGCAAATTTATCTTTAGAAATAATAAAATCTAAAATAGCATCAGAAATTTGATCAGCTATTTTATCTGGATGACCTTCTGAAACTGATTCAGAAGTAAAATAACATAAATTCATTATATTTTAAATCTCCAATAGATTAAACAAATAATTTTATTATAAAATAATTTAAAATAAATAATATATTTACTTAAACAAGTATACCTTAACAATTAATAATTGTGAAAACTAATTTTATAATTTTAAACATAAATAATGAACATTAATAAAAAAATACAAAAAGAAAAAAATTGTAAAGAAAAATATTTTTATATAAATAAAAAAGGAAATATAAATATATGTATAAATTACAAAAAAAAAAAATATTTAGAATTAAAAAAAATAATTAACAAAGAAAAATTACCAATAAAAATATCTTTTCCTCAAATTATTAAAAAAAGAATAAAATTAATTAATAAATCATTTAAAAAAAATATAAAATTAAATAATTTAAAAATTAAATATTATTTAATATATCCTATAAAAGTAAATCAAGAAGCATATATAATTAAATATATATTAAAAAAAACTAAATATAAAATAGGTTTAGAAGCAGGATCTAAATCTGAATTAATGACTATTTTAATACATGCAAATAAAAAAATTAAAATATTATGTAACGGATATAAAGATAAAAAATATATTTCTCTAGCAAAAAAAGCAGAAAAAATAGGACATAAAGTATCTTTAATAATAGAAAAAATTAAAGAAACATTTTTAATTCTTAAATATACAAAAAAAAGTAATATAAATATAGGTATAAGAATAAAATTAAATACTTTAGATTTTAAAAATAAATCACAATTTAAATTTGGTTTAAATAATTCACAAATTATAAATTGTATTAAAATATTAAAAAAAAAAAAAAAAATTAATAAACTTAATTTATTACATTGTCATATAGGATCACAAATAAATAATATTAAATATATAGAAAAAAATTTTAAAGAATTTGTAAAAATATATATAGATTTATATAAAATATTTAAAATAAAAATTAAATATTTAGATTTCGGTGGAGGATTAGCAGTAAATTATTACAATAAAAAATCACATATAAATTATAATTTAAATTTATATACAATAAAAATAATTAAAATAATTATTTTATTATGTAAAAAATATCAAACACCTATTCCTAATATTTATACTGAATCAGGAAGATTTATTACAGCACATCATACAATATTAATATCTAATATAATAAATATAGAAAATAATAAAATTAAACATATTTCTAATAATTTAATAAATAATATTTATATTAAAAAAAAAAAAATTATTAAATATTTAAATTTATGAAAAAAAATTAAAAATAATATATATATAAATGAAAAAAAAATATTTAAAAAATTAAAAAAACTTAAATATTACTATAAATCTATAAAATCAAATATTTTTGAAAAATCTTTAATAGAAAAAATATACTATAATATATTAATATATATAAAAAATAAAAAAATTATTAAAAACAAAAAAAAAAAAAAATATATAAATTTATATATATCTAATAAAATACATATAAATTTCTCTTTATTTCAATCATTACCAGATAGTTGAGGTATACAACAAATTTTTCCTATATATCCTATAAAAGGATTAAATAACAAAAAAAAACAAAATATACACATATCAGATATTACATGTGATTCTGATGGAATAATAAATAAATATATAAATAAAAAAAAAATAAATAATACATTAACTATTCCAAAATATAAAAATAAAAAATTACCCGAAATAATTTTTTTTATGTTAGGATCATATCAAAATATATTAAGTAATGTACATAATTTATTTGGTAAAATTAAAACTATATTAGTATATATAAAAAAAAATAAAAAATTTAAAAGTTTTATAATTAATAAACATGACAACATTTTAAAAATGTTACAATATACACAAATAGATAATAATAAAATAAATAATTTTTTCAAAAAAAAAAAAAAAATATATAAAAAAATAAATAAATTTTTAAAATATAAAACATATTTAGAATAAAATGAAAATAATTCAAAAAGACCAATCTTTAATATCTAATTTATTTGGATTTATGAGATTTCCTTTAGTTATAAAAAATAAATATAATTTAAAAGATAAATTTAATACTATTATAATAGGTATACCATGTGAAATAACTAGTACAGGTAAACCAGGAAGTAAACTTGGTCCTAATAGTATTAGAAAACAATCAATTAATTTATTCTGAGAAAAAAAAAAATGACCATGAAATATATCACTTAAAAAATATCTTAAAATAATTGATGGGGGAGATTTAATATATAAACAAGGAAACATAAAAAATTTAAACAAAAAAATTAGTAAATTAGTTACTAATTTACTAAAAATAAAAAAAAATATAATTTTTATTGGAGGAGATCATTATATTACTTTACCAATATTAAGAATATACAAAAAATTTTATAAAAAAATATCTCTCATACATTTTGATGCTCATACAGATATTTATTATGATAATAATATTTATGATCATGGATCTATAATATATCAAATAAAAAAAGAAAAATTAGTTTCAATAAAAAATATAATTCAAATAGGAATTAGAACATACATAAATAAAAAAAATAAAATTAATATTATTAATGCAGAAAAAACAAATAGTAAATCAACTAAAAAAATTATTAAAAAAATTATAAATACTACAAAAAATTTACCTACATATATAACTTTTGATATAGATTGTATAGATCCTTCTTATGCTCCTGGAACAGGTACACCAGTTATAGGAGGTATAACTATACATAAAATACTTAAAATAATAAGAAAACTCAAAAAAATTAATATTATTGGATTTGATTTAGTAGAAGTAAGTCCTATATATGATAAATCAGGTATAACATCATTAACAGCTGCTAATATTATATTAGATTTTATATATTTACAAGCATACAAAATTAAAAAAAAAATAAAAAATGGATAAAATTTTTAAACTTATTAAATTAGAAAAAAAAAGACAAGAAATAAATTTAAATTTAATAGCTTCAGAAAGTTATGCTAATATAGATATTCTTAATGCACAAGGTTCAATATTAACTAATAAATATGCTGAAGGATACTATAAAAAAAGATATTATGGAGGATGTAAATATATAGATAAAATAGAAAAAATAGCTATAGATAGAGCAAAAAAATTATTTAAAGCAGATTATGTTAATGTACAACCACATTCAGGATCACAAGCTAATTTAGCTGTTTATAATGCTATTTTAAAACCTAAAGATACTATTATTAGTATGAAATTAAACCATGGAGGTCATCTAAGTCATGGTTCAAAAGTAAATATTTCAGGTAAAATATATAATATAAAATATTATAATTTAAATAAAAAAGAAACGATAGATTTTAATAAAATAGAATATTTAACTAAAAAATATAGACCAAAATTAATTATAGCAGGATTTTCTTCATATTCAAGAATATGTAATTGAAAAAAATTTAAATATATAGCTAATTTATACAATAGTTATTTACTTATAGATATGTCTCATATAGCAGGTTTAGTAGCTGCAAAAATATATCCTAATCCATTAAAATATGCTGATATAGTTACCTCTACTACACATAAAACTCTTTCAGGACCACGTGGTGGTATAATATTAGCAAAAGGTAATAATAATAAACTATATAAAAAAATAAATTCTTCTGTATTTCCTGGAATTCAAGGAGGACCATTAATGCATGTAATAGCAGCTAAAGCTATATCTTTTAAAAAAGCATTAACATCAAAATTTATTAACTATCAAAAAAAAATTGTTAAAAATTCTAAATATATGTGTAAAATATTTATAAAAAATAATTTTAAAATTATATCTAATGGTACAGATACACATTTATTTGTAATAAATTTAATTAAAAAAAATATTACTGGAATACAAGCTGAAAAAAAATTAAATTTAGCTAATATTATAGTAAATAAAAATTGTATACCAGATGATAACAAAAATCCTTTTATTACATCTGGTATAAGAATTGGTACAATTTGTATAACATACAGAAAAATTAAAAAAAAAAAAATTAAAAAAATTACAAAATACATATGTAAAATATTAAATAATATTAATAATTATAAAATAATAAAAAAAACAAAAAAAAAAATTATACAAATTTGTAAAAAATTTCCTGTATATAATATTTAATTAGTTAAATTATCAAAAAATATTTTTACACGATCAAAAAAACTTTTAGTTTTAGGATTATTAATATTTTTACTACCTGATAAAGTACAACCTAAATCATATAATAATTTTCTTTGATATTTATTTAAATTAACAGGAGTTTCAATTAAAATTTTACACAATAAATCTCCATAATAATTACTATTAATAAATTTAATACCTTTATTTTTAATACGAAATAATTTTCCTGTTTGAGTTTCAGGAGGTATATATAATTTTATACCTCCATCTAAAGTAGGTACTTTTATATCTCCTCCTAAAGCAGCTAAAGAAAAATTTATTGGTACTTCACAATATAAATTATTTTTTTCTCTAACAAATATAGGATGTTTATCTATTCTAACTTTAATATATAAATCACCAAAATTACCTTTAATAGAATAATTTCCTTTTCCTACTAATCTAATACGATCATTATTATTTATTCCAGCAGGTATTTTAACAAAAATATTTTTAAAAGTACTTTCTGTACCACTACCATTACATATATAACAAATATCATTAACTATATAACACTGACCATGACATGTAGGACAAGTTTGTTGTATAGTAAAAAATCCTTGACTAGTTTTTAAATTACCAGTTCCTCTACAAGTATTACATAATTTACGTTTTGTACCAGGTTTACAACCACTACCATAACAAACATTACATTTTTGTATTACATTAACATTAATTTCTTTCGATATACCTTTTGCTACTTCTTCTAAACTAAGATTAATATTATGTAATATATCTAAATTTTTATTTGAATATCTTTTTTTTTTAGAAGAAAAAATATCTCCAAAAATATCACCAAATATATCACCAAAATCAGAACTTGTATGAAAATCATTATCATTACTATATCCACTTTGAGTAAAAGCAGAATGACCATATTGGTCATACATAGAACGTTTTTTTTCATCACTTAAAACTTCATAAGCTTCTTTGATTTCTTTAAATTTTTCTTCATATATTTTATCACCTCTATTTCTATCAGGATGATATTTAATAGCTAAACGTTTATATGCTCTTTTAATATCAATATTATTAGATGTTTTAGAAACACCTAAAATATCATAATAATTTTTATCTGACATAGATATTATGTCCCTCTAGTAAATTATAAAATATTAAATTACTTTTTCTTATTTTTTTCATCAATTTCTTCACATTCAGAATCAACTACAGAACTATCAGTATTATTAGTATTATTACTAGATTTATTAGTAGTATACTGATTTAATTTACTAGTTTCTTGTATAACCTCTTGCATAATATTATCAATAGATAATTTATCTTCTGATTTACAAATATTTTCTAATTTATTTAATAAATTCTCAAAATTTTTTTTTTCATTTTCAGGTATTTTATTACCTAAATCATTAATTTGTTTACGAGTAGAATGTAATAAATGATCAGCCTGATTACGTGATTGAATTAGTTCTTCAAATTTACGATCAGATTCAGCATTAATTTCAGCATCTTTAACCATTTTATTAATTTCATCTTCATTTAAACCAGAAGATGCTTTAATAATAATTTTTTGTTCTTTACCAGTATTTTTATCTTTAGCAGAAACATGTAATATACCATCAGCATCTATATCAAAAGTAACTTCTATTTGTGGTACTCCTCTAGGAGCCGGCTGAATTCCATCTAAATTAAATTGTCCTAAAGATTTATTGTCTATAGATTTTTTACGTTCTCCTTGTAAAACATGTACAGTAACAGCAGATTGATTATCATCAGCAGTAGAAAAAACTTGACTATGTTTAGTAGGTATAGTAGTATTTTTTTTAATTAAAGGTGTCATTATACCACCCATTGTTTCTATACCTAAAGATAAAGGAGTAACATCTAATAATAATATATCTTTTACTTCACCTGATAATACTCCACCTTGAATAGCAGCACCTATAGCAACAGCTTCATCAGGATTAATATCTTTACGAAGATCTTTACCAAAAAAATCTGCTACTTTTTTTTGAACCATTGGCATTCTAGTTTGTCCACCTACTAATATAACTTCATTAATTTTAGATATATCTAAATTAGCATCTTTTAAAGCTATTTTAACTGGATCAATAGATTTAATAATTAAATCTTCAACTAAAGATTCTAATTTAGCTCTAGTTAATTTTATATTTAAATGTTTAGGTCCAGTACTATCTGCAGTTATATAAGGTAAATTAATTTCAGTATATTTAGAAGAGGATAATTCAACTTTAGCTTTTTCAGCAGAATCTTTTAATCTCTGCATTGCTAAAGAATCATTAGATAAATCTATATTATAATCCTTTTTAAACTCCAAAACTAAAAAATTAATTATTTTACTATCAAAATCTTCTCCTCCTAAATGAGTATCTCCATTAGTAGATAAAACCTCAAAAGTTTTTTCACCATCTATATTATCCATTTCTATAATAGAAATATCAAAAGTTCCTCCACCTAAATCATAAACTGCAATAATATTATTTTTCTTAGATTTATCTAAACCATATGCTAAAGCTGCTGCTGTAGGTTCATTAATAATCCTTTTAACTTCTAAACCAGCTATACGTCCAGCATCTTTAGTAGCTTGTCTTTGAGTATCATTAAAATAAGCTGGTACAGTAATAACTGCTTCTGTAACATTATAACCTAAATAATCTTCAACAGTTTTTTTCATTTTTTTTAAAATTTCTGCTGAAATTTGTGGAGGAGCTATTTTTTCACCCCTAACTTCTACTCAAGCATCACCATTATTAGAAGATACTATATTATATGGCATAATATTAACATCACGTTGTACTTCAATATCTTTATATTTACGTCCCATTAATCTTTTAATAGCAAAAAAAGTATTTTTAGGATTAGTAACTGCTTGACGTTTAGCTGGTTGACCAACCAATATTTCATTATTTTCAGTATAAGCTATTACAGAAGGTGTAGTACGATCTCCTTCAGAATTTTCTATAACTTTAGCTTTATTACCATCCATAACTGATACACAAGAATTTGTAGTACCTAAATCAATACCAATTATTTTACTCATACAACAACCTCAAAATTTATTTATTAATTATATATATATATGAGTTTATACTTTTAAATATCAACTGTAATAAAAAATTTTTATTTTTAAAATATTAATTTATAAAAAACAATATTTACATTCTAAAATAAATATTTTTAAGTTATACTTAACAATGTACTTATAAAATTACTAAAAATATTTAACTTAATATAAATTTATTAAATAAATGAAAAATAATCAAAAAATAAATTACAAAAAAACTATAAATTTACCTAAAATAAATTTTCCTATGAAAGGTAATTTAACTATTAATGAACCTAAAATAATTGAAAAATGAAAAAAAAATAATTTATATGAAAAAATTAGAAAAATAAAAAAAAATAATAAAAAATTTATTATTCATGATGGTCCTCCATATGCTAATGGAAAAATACATATAGGTCATGCTTTAAATAAAATATTAAAAGATATAATATTAAAATATAAAAATTTTATGAACTTTGATACTCCATATATTCCAGGATGGGATTGTCATGGTTTACCAATTGAATTAAAAATTCAAAAAAATAATAAAAATAAAAAAAAATCAATCAAAAAAATTAAAAAATTTAAATATAAATGTATTAAATATGCTGAAAAACAAATTTTACAACAAAAAAAAGATTTTATAAGATTAGGTATAATAGCAGACTGAAAAAATTATTATAAAACTACAGAATTTACAACAATTTCTAATACTATAAATACATTAAAAAAAATTATTAAATTAAAACTTCTAAAAAGAAAAAAAAAACCTACTAACTGATGCATAAAATGTAATTCATCAATAGCAGAAGCTGAAATAGAATATAAAAATAAAATATCTAAAAGTATATATATAATTTTTAAACTTTATTCTCCAAAAAAATTTCTATTTCAAAATAATATTTGAGATAAAAATACAAAAAATAAAAATATTAAATTTATTATTTGAACTACTACACCTTGAACTATACCAGGAAATTGTGCTATATCTATACATCCAAATTTAAAATATTCACTTATAAAACACAAAAAAAATATTTTTATAATATCTAAAAAACAAAAAAAGTTTTTTTTTAAAAAAAAAAAAATAAAATATAAAAAAATTAAAAATTTAAAAGGTAAAAAATTTAAAAATTTATTTGTTATACATCCTATAACAAAAATTAAAACACCTATTATATTTAATAAAAATATAATTTCTAATACTGGTACAGGTATAGTACATATAGCTTCAGAACATGGAGAAGAAGATTTTTATTTATCCAAAAAAAATAATATTAAAGGATTAAATGTAATTACAAACAAAAGCAAATATATAAAATATTCATATATTAAAAATATTGAAATATGTAAATTTAAACAAGCAGAAGAAAAAATTTTAAAAAAATTAAAAGAGAAAAAAAAAATTATATTTCAAGAAAATATAATACATAAATATCCTTTTTGTTGAAGACATAAAAAACCAATAATATTTAGAACTACATCACAATGATTTATAGATTTAAAAAATAATAAATTCAAAAAAAAAATACTTAAATCTATTAAAAAAGTAAAATGAATTCCCTCATGGGGATATAAAAAAATAAAAAATATGATTATTAATAGACCAGATTGATGTATATCTAGACAACGTTATTGAGGTACCCCAATACCTATATTTATAAACAAAAAAAATTATAAAATTCATCCTAAAACATTAAAAATTATAGATATAATATCTTCTAAAATAAAAAAATATGGACCTAATTATTGATTAGATATACATCCTAAAAAACTAGGAGTAAATAATAAAAAATATACTAAAGTTTTAGATGTACTAGATGTATGATTTGACTCAGGAGCTACATGTTTTTCAATAATGAATCCTAATTTTCTTAAAAAAAAAAATCACATAGATTTATATTTAGAAGGTACAGATCAATATAGAGGATGATTTATGTCTTCTTTAATAATTAACACAGCAATTAATAATTCTGCTCCTTATAAAAAAATTTTAACACATGGATTTATAGTAGATCAAAAAGGTAAAAAAATGTCTAAATCATTAAAAAATTATATAAATCCTAAAGAAATAACTAATAAATATGGAGCAGACATATTAAGATTATGAGTTGCATCAATTAAATTTACAAAAGAAATACATATTTCTAACAACATAATATTACAAATTAGTAGAAAATATAGAAAAATAAGAAATACTATAAAATTTATAATATCTAATTTAGATGAATTTAATCCTAAAAATAATTATATAATACCTAAAAAAATGTTATTAATAGATAAATGAATTATTCATAAAACTAAAAAAACACAACAAAAAATAATAAAATTATATGAAAAATTTAAATTTTATAAAGTAACAAAAAAAATATTCAAATTTTTAAATATATACTTAAGTTCAATATATCTAGATATAATAAAAGATAGAAAATACACAATTAAAAAAAATACTTTACCTTATTATAGTGTTCAAACTACTTTATGAATATTAATAGAAACAATAATAAAATGAATTGCTCCCATATTATCTTTTACAGCAGAAGAAATATGAAAATATTTACCTAGAAAAAAACCTTCTTCAATATATGAAGAAACTTGATTTGAAAAATTATTTTATATACATAAAAATAATCATATAAATATTAAAATATGGAATAAATTAATTAAAATAAAAAATTATTTAAATAAAAAAATTGAAATACTTAAAAATAAAAAAAAAATTAATTCTACTTTGAAAACTATAGTAACTTTATATTTAGAAAAAAATTTTTTTAAAAAAATTAAAAAAATTAAATCAGAATTAAAATTTTTTTTTTTAACTTCTAAATTAAATATAAAAAAAAAAAATAATTTAAGTAAAAAAGATTTTTTTCAATTAAAATGTAAAGAACATTATGGTATTAAATGTAAAAGATGTTGACATTATGTTACTAAAATAAATAACAATAAAAATTATCCAAATATATGTAAAAGATGTATATTAAATATTATAGGAAAAGGTGAAAAAAGAAAATTTATATAATTTTAAAAAAAAATCTTTAACATTAATTTAAGAAATATATAAAAGATTTTACTATTTAACAAAATTAATAAATGTTTCATACACAAAATTATAAAAACAATATAAAAAAAATTAGAAAAAATTTTATATATTTTTAATCATTTTAAAAATATATAAATACAAAAAATAAATAAAAATATAAAACTAAACAAATTTATTCTAAAATAAAAACTATTAGGTAATATTAATGCTACACCTGATAATATACCAGGCATAAAAAAAGATATTACTCATAATAAAGTACTTATAAAATTTGGAAAAAAAATTTTTTTCATAGGAATATCTAACATCCCTGAAATAAAAAAAAAAAATGACTTTACAGGACCAGTAAATTTACTAAAAATAATTAAGTAATATGAATTTTCTTTAAAATATTCAAATATATATTCAAAAATATTTACATAATTAGATATTTTTTTACGAAAATAAAATAAATATTTCTTATAATAAGATCCAACATAATAAGATACTATATCTCCTAAAGTACAACCTAAAACTACCAAAAAATATGCATAATAAAAATTAATATTTTTATTTCCTATAAAAAAACCTATTAAAAACATTACAATACTACTAGGTATAAAAAAACCTAAAAAAGCCAAAGATTCAAAAAAAGATACTCAAAAAATAAAAAAATAAGCTGCATACAAATGATTTAAAATTAAATATTTAAAATATAATTTCATATCTATTATAAAATTTTTAAAAAATTAAACTGATAAAATTACACAAATATTATAACATAAATTAATAAATAATAATTAATAATATATATAAATATTATTAAATAAATAATAAATTATACTAATTAAAAAAAATGTTAAAAATTAAAAATAGCTTAGGACAAATATTCTTAAAAAACAAAAAAATAATTAAAAAAATTATTTATTATATAAAACCTAAAAAAAAACATAATTTATTAGAAATAGGTTTTGGTAATGGAGAATTAACTAAAGAAATAATAAAATTTAATAAAAAAGTTACTTCATTAGAAATAGACAATTATTTAATTAAAAAAAATAATAATAAAAATTTTAATATAATTAATGTAGATGTATTAAAATTTAACTTCTTAAATTTTTTTTTAAAAAAAAAAAAAAAAATTAGAATATTTGGTAATATACCTTACTATATAACAAAAAAAATCTTAGTTAAATTAATTAAAAATTATAAAATTATTAAAGATATACATATAACAATACAAAAAGAATTTTATTATTCATTAATAAACAAAAAAAAAAATAAAAAATTTAATCAACTAAGTTTATTAATAAAATATATATTTAAAATTAAATATCTTATAAAAATTAAAAAAATAAATTTTTTTCCTGTACCCAAAGTAGATTCTGTTTTTATAAAATTAATACCAAAAAAAAAAAAAAAATATATTAATATTAATCATTTTAAACATATATTAAATAATTCTTTTAAAAAAAAAAATAAAAAAATTATTAATAATTTAAAAAATATTTTAAATAAAAAAATTTTAAATAAATTAAATAAATTAAATATTAATTTAAATAAAAGACCTAGAGAAATTTCAACAAACAAATTTTATAAAATAACAAATATTTATTCAAAATATAAAAAAAAATAAATTTTTACAAATTATTAATTAATTTTAATATAATAGATTTATATCTAGAAGACTTATTAAAATGTATAATATTTTTACAAGAATATTTATCTAAAAAAGATTGTACTATAAGATAGTATTTTTTAGCAAGTATTTTATCTTTATTTTTAATTGCTAATTTAACTTTTTTAATATAAGTTTTTAACTTAGATTTTTTACTTGTATTAAATCTATTTCTTAATTTATTTATTAAAATTCTTTTTTTGGAAGATTTAGTATTAGCCATTTTATTTATATAATTTTAGTTATTAAGATATTTTTTATTAAAAAAATTTACTAAATTTAATGTAGAATTATCTAAATAAAGTTTTTTTTTAAAATTTTTACTTTGTAAAAAATTATTTTTACCTAAGTAAGGAAATAATAAATTAGATAATTTTTTACCTAATTCTACACCTCATTGATCAAAACTAGATATATTTAAAATAATACCTTGAGTAAAAACTTTATGTTCATATAAAGATATTAATGCTCCTAAATTATAAGGATTAATTTTTTTAATTAATATACTATTAGAAGGTCTGTTACCTTTAAATTCCATAAATTTGTTAGAATTGTTAAAATTATTACTTAAATTATATTTTTTAAAAATTTTATTACCAAAAGCTAATGCTTGTGTTTGAGAAAAAAAATTAGACATTAATTTTAAATGAGAATTATTAATGTTATTAATATTTACAATTTCTCCTACAAAATCACAAGGAACAATATATGTACCTTGATGTAATAATTGATAAAAAGAATGCTGAGATATTGTACCTATACCACCTCAAATAATAGGAGAAGTACAATATTCATTAATATAATTACCATTATAATCTATATATTTACCATTAGATTCCATAACAAGTTGTTGTAAATACATAGGTAAATAAAATAAATTTTCATTGTAAGCTAATATAGCTTCAGTATGAAAATTAAAAAAATTACTATATCAAATACTTAAAATAGCTAATATAATAGGTATATTTTTTAAATAAGGTGAACTAAAAAAATGTAAATCCATATTATGTGCACCATCTAATAATTTAATAAAATTATTAAAACCTATAGCTAAAGAAATAGAAATACCAAAAGCTGAACAAAAAGAATATCTACCTCCTACTCAATCATGCACAATAAAAATATTATTTAAATTTACACCAAATTTAATAGATTCAGAAAAATTACTTGATATTAATATAAAATGATAACTTAAAGATTTTTCTTTATTATTATAAAAATCTAAAACTCACTTACGTAAAATTTTTGCATTATTTAATGTTTCTAAAGTAGTAAAAGTCTTAGAACATATTATAAAAATAGTATTTTCAGGAGTTAATTTATCTAAAATTTTTTTAATATCCGTAGAATCTATATTAGATACAAAATATATATTAATTTTTTTTTTTTTATATAAAGATAAAGCTTTTATAATCATACGAGGTCCTATATCAGACCCACCTATACCAACATTAACAATATTAACAATTTTTTTACCAGTATAACCCAATCATTCTCCATTTAATATTTTATCTGTAAAAAATTTTATTTTATTTAAATTAGTATCTATATCTTTTTTAATATCTAAAAAATCTTTATTATTTTTCAAAAAAATATTTTTTCTATCTCTTAGTAAAAAATGTAAAACTGGTTTATTTTCTGTAAAATTAATATTTTCACCTATAAGCATAGAATAAATATAATTTTTAAAATTAATTTCATATAACAAATCTTCAAATAATTTTAAAGTTTTCAAAATAACACGATTTTTAGAAAAATCTACTAAAATATTATCATCAAAATTAATAGAAAAATTATCAAATCTTTTTTTATCTTTTTTAAAAAGATCAAATATTTTAACATTTTTAATAGATAAAAAATGATTATTTAAATTTAATCAACTTTTAGTTTTAACAGGATTTTTAAACATAATACTCTTTTTATAATTTAAATTAATAAATATTAAATTATATTTCTATATATATGTATAATATATTATACATCTTAATAATTTAATCTAAAAAATAAAATAATAATAAATTATTAAATAAATAAAAATATGAATTTTAAAAATAAAAATTACTTCTATTATTACAATAAAAAAAAAAATTACACTTTTATTAAAAGATCTAAACAAATAATAACTGTATTATTTTTAATATTAATGATAATTATATTAAATATATATAAATTACAAATTATCAATTTTAAATACTATTCAAGTTTAGCTAAAAATAATTACACTAAACTAGTACCAAGTATACCATATAGAGGTATTATATACGACAGAAATAAAATACCATTAGTTATAAATAAAAATTATTATTATTTAGTTATTACATCAAATAAATTTAATAAAATAAAAAATATATTAAAAATTTTAAAAAAAAAAATTTTTATAACAAAAGAAAAAATTAATTATCTTATTGAAATAAGTAAAAAAAATACAAATAAAAACATTATTATAAAAAAATATCTTAATTCTAAAGATTTAATTGAATATTATAGAAATAAAATAATTTTCAAAAATCTTTTTCTTAAAAAAAAAAAAACTAGATATTATCCATATAAAAAAATTTTATCTTCTATTATAGGATATGTATCAAAAGACAAAAACACCAATAATTATATTGGTCAAAATGGAATAGAAAAATATTATGAAAATATATTACATGGTAAAAACGGAATAAATAAAATAATATTAAATAGTCAAGGAACTATATTAAATAGTACCAATATTAAAAAACCACATGTAGGAAAAAATATATATTTAACTATAGATATTAATATACAAAAATTTATATATAAATTAGTAAAAAATAATCAATCTTCTATAATAATATCTAATCCTAATAACGGAGAAATATTATCTCTAGTATCTACTCCAGGATATGATCCTAATATATTTACTAATAATATATCTAATAAACGATATAATAAAATAATTAATAATCCTCATAAACCATTAATAAATAAATCTATACAAGGAATATACCCTCCAGCCTCAACTATTAAACCATACATTTGTTTAGCAGCATTACAAGAAAAAATAATTAATATTAAATATATAATGTTTGATCCAGGATGATGAAAATTACCTAAAATAAAAAAAATATTTTACGACTGAAAAACATTAGGACATGGTTTAATAAATATTAAAAAATCTATAGAAGAATCTTCAGATACATTTTATTATAATATAGCATATAATATGGGTATAAATAAATTAATTAAATGAATTAAAATATTTGGTTATGGACAAAAAACTAATATAGATTTACCAAATGAACAAGATGGTATTATACCCAATAAAAACATATTAAAAAAAAATTGATATATAGGTAATACTATTTCAATAGGTATAGGTCAAGGTTATTTAGCTATTACACCTATACAAATGAATAAAGCATTAACAATATTAATAAATAATGGATTAATAATAAAACCACATTTATTAAAAAAAATAGAAAATGAAAAAAAATATAAACCTTATATCCAAAAAATAAAAAATATTAAAAAAAAATATTGAAAAATTATTAAAAAAAGTATGTATGGAGTAGCATGTAAAAAAAATGGTACTGCATATAAAAATTTTTTAAATATAAAATATAAAGTAGCAATTAAATCTGGTACAGCACAAATTATTTCATTACAAAAAAATTATTTTTTAAAAAATAAAAATCAATTACTTAAAGATCATACATTAATGAATGCATTTATACCATATAAAAAACCAAATTTTGCAATATCTATTGTATTAGATCATGGAGGTAATGGACCTAAAATAGGTTATATAATGAGAAAAATAACAGATTATTTATATAAAAAACAAATAAAAACTTTATAAATAAATGATTAAAAAAATAAAAAATATTTATCAAAATTTAGATCTAACAATATTAATATGTATTGTTATATTAAATATTTATAGTATTTTACTTATATATAGTGCTAGTAATAAAGATATTTATTTAATATATAAAAGAATTATACATTTATGTATAAGTTTTATAGCTATGATTATAGCATCTAAATTTAAAAATACATTTTATAAAAATAATTCATACATATTTTATATTATATGTAATATACTTTTAATTTTAGTTTATATAAATGGTCATATAATTAAAGGAGCTAAAAGATGAATTAACATAGGTATATTACAATTTCAACCATCTGAAATAGTTAAATTAATTATACCTATAATTATAGCTAAATATATAAATGACAATCATCCATTAAAATTTAAAGATTTATTAAAAACTAAAATAATTATTTTAATACCAGCAATATTAGTTTATTTACAACCAGATTTAGGTACATCAATACTAATAATAATTTCTGGAATAATAACATTATATTTAGGTGGAATTAATAAAAAAATGATTTTAGTATTAATATTTTTAATTAGTATATTCTCTCCAATATTATGAAAATTTTTTCTACACAATTATCAAAAAGAAAGAATTATTACTCTAATTACTAACAATAACTCCTTAAAAAATGGATATCAAATTTATCAATCTAAAATATCTATAGGTTCAGGAGGAAAATATGGTAAAGGAATATTTAAAGGTACACAATCAAAACTAGGATTTATACCAGAAAAAAAAACAGATTTTATATTTACTATTATAGCAGAAGAACAGGGATTTTTAGGTGTATGTTTTACAATAAGTATATATAGTCTACTAATATTAAGAAGTTTTTTAATATCCATCAATAGTAAAACATTTTTTGAAAAATTATTTTCAACAAGTTTTGTAATAATATTTTTTGTTAATACAATTGTTAATATATGTATGGTTAGTGGATTATTACCTATAGTAGGTATACCATTACCCTTAATAAGTTATGGTGGTACATCTTTAATAACCAACATGTGTATGTTTGGTATAATAATGTCAATAAAAAAAAAAAAAGAATATGAATAAAATTAAACTATTATTAATATTAATAATTTTAAATAACACATGAGCAAATAATATATATAATAATATTACTGCTAAATCATTTATTTTAGTAGATTATAATTCACAAAAAATATTAGCTAAAAAAAACATTAATTTAAAATTAGCTCCAGCAAGTTTAACTAAAATAATGACTAATTACATTTTATTAGATAAATTAAAATCCAAAAAAATATCTTTAAATAATTTAGTTAAAATTAATTATAATTCTTCTTTTAAAAATCCTTTATTTAAAAAATCATCTTTAATGTTTCTTAAAAAAAATGACAAAGTAAATTTAAAAAAACTTAATCAAGGTATGATAATACAATCTGGTAATGATGCTAGTGTTGCTATAGCAGAATATATTTCTGGTAATGAAAAAAAATTTATTAAATTAATGAACAATTATGCTAAAAATATGAAACTTAATAATACTAATTTTAAAACAGTACATGGATTAGATTATAATAATCAATATACAACATCTAAAGATATGGTAAAATTAAGTATTTTATTAATTAAAAATTTTCCTAAAGAATATAAAATATATAGTAATAAAAAATTTAAATTTAATAATATTGAACAAAAAAACAGAAATATATTATTATGAAATAAAAAATTTTATATAGATGGTATAAAAACAGGTCATACTAATAAAGCAGGATATAATTTAATTACTTCAGCAAAAAAAAATAATTTTAGATTAATATCTGTTATTTTAGGATCTAAATCTATAGAAGATAGAAATAGAGATACTCAAAAACTTATAGAATGAGGATTTAATAATTTTAAAATTAAAAAAATATTTAAAAAAAATACTAAAATAATAAATTATAAAATATGATTTAGTAAAAATAAATATATTAATTTAGGTTGTAATAAGAATATATATATATTATATAAAAAAAAAAATATTACTAAAAGAAAAATTATTTTAAAAATATTTAAAATTATTAAATCACCAATAAAAAAAAAACAAATTATAGGAAAAATTATAATAAATACTAAAAAAAAAAAAAATTTGTTAATTTCTTTAGAAGAACATAATAACAATAATATAATAAAATATTGTCTAGAATGATTATTTCTATTAATTAAAAATTTTTTTTATAAAACTATATTTAAAAAATAAATGAAATTTAAAATAATAAAAAAATATAAAATTATAGTAGCATTATCTGGAGGAGTAGATTCTTCTGTAACTGCATGAATATTACAAAAATTAGGTTTTAATGTAGAATGTATATTTATGAAAAATTGGGAAAATGAAGATAATAATAACTATTGTAATTCTAAAAAAGATTATTTAGATTCTATAAATATATGTAAACAATTAAAAATAAAATTACATAAAATTAATTTTTCTTATGAATATTGAAAAAATGTTTTTCAAAAATTTATTAAAAATTTAAAAAAAGCATTAACACCTAATCCAGATATATTATGTAATAAAGAAATAAAATTTAAAGTATTATTAAATTTTGTTTTAAAAATATTACATTCTGATTATTTAGCTACAGGACATTATGTAATTAAAAAAAAAAAAAAAAATAAATTTATATTACTTAAAGGTATAGATAACAAAAAAGATCAAAGCTATTTTTTATATAGAATAAATCAAAAACAAATTAAAAAAATTATTTTTCCTTTAGGTAATTATTACAAAAAAAAAATTCGTCAAATTGCTATTAATTTAAAATTTATTAACGCTAATAAAAAAGATTCAACAGGTATATGTTATATAGGTAAAAGAAAATATAAAATTTTTATTAAAAAATATATTCATAATAAACCTGGTAATATTATTAATATAAAAAATAATAAAATTATTGGATATCATCAAGGACTTTTTTATTATACTATAGGACAAAGAAAAAATTTAAATATAAAAAAAAACAGTCATAAACCATATTATGTAGTTAAAAAAAAAAAAAAAACTAATCAATTAATAGTTATAAAAGGAAGAAATAACAAATATTTATTTTCACAAGGTATATATATTAAAAAAATATATTTTATACATATAAAAAAAAAATATAAAACTATATTCTGTAAAATTAAAGTTAGAAATCAACAAAAAGAAATTCCTTGTAAAATAACATTTAAAAAAAAAAATAAAATTTTTTTTAAAAAACCTATATTTGCTATTGCATTAGGTCAATCAGCAGTTTTATATAAATATAATATATGTTTAGGAGGAGGTATAATAACAAAAAATATACTTTTAAAAAAAAAAATTATAACAAACTATTAAAATCTACAAACTCAAAAAATATTATATTTAACTGATTAATTAAATTTAATCTATTTATTTTAATATTTAAATTATCAACATTAATTCTAACAAAAGAAAAAAAATTTTCTACTTTTTTAATTGAAATAAAAAAATAATTTATTAATTTATTATATTTATAATTTATAAATATTTTTTTTTTTTTTTTTTTTAAAAATATAATATATTTATATAAATTTATTTCTTCTTTATATTGAAAATAAGAAGTATTAATAATTTTACTATTTTTAAAACTTAAAAATTTTTCTTTTAATAAAATATTTCTAATTCTTTTAATTAAATTTAAAAATAATAAAAAATATTTTGTATTTCTTATATTTCATATAGTTTCTAATCTTAATTTTAAATCTAAAAAATTAAATATTTTTAAATTAATTACAGAATTAATAAATTTTTTTTCAAAACCTAAATATAAAAAAAAAATTATAGAACGTTTTAAAATAAATTTTATAATATTTAAAATATTTTTTTGATTAAAATTTATATTTTTAAATAAAAAAATATTAAATTTTATTAAATTATATAAATTTATACAAAAATTATTATATCAAATAATTTTAAATATAGATATAGATAATTTTCTTAAACCATAAGGATCATTAGTAGTTTTAAATTTATAAAGTAAAAATATACCTACTAAAGTATCTAATTTATCTATTAATGAAATTATAATACTATATATATTAACAGGAATAAAATTATAAGAATATTTAGTAAAATAATGATCTTTAATTGATAAAGATAAATTTAAAATATTATAATCTAATAAAGAATAATGCATACCTATAATTCCTTTCATATTCTTATATTCTTTACATAAAGAAGTAGCTAAATCACATTTAGATAATAAAACAGCATGAAATAACAAACTATTATCTATATTAAAATTATATTTCTTTAAAATATTTGATATTTTTTTAGATAAATATAATAATCTTCTAGTTTTATCTAACATATTACCTAATTTATTATAAAAAACAATATTTTTTAATTTAGATAAATAACCTATAAGAGGTAAATTTCTATCATTTAAAAATAATATTTTAATATCTAATAATTTAGATTTTATTACATATTCATAATCATTTTTGACATTTTTATAATCTGTATAACTAAATTTTATATTATTAATTATAATAAAATAATTTAATAAATTACCTTTAATATTAAAAGTAGGAAAACCATAAAATTTTTCTATTATATAAATTAATAATTCTTTTGGTAAAAATAAAAACTTTTTACTAAATTTACATACCATTAAAAACGGAATTTCTATAACAGAAATAATACTCTCTAAAAAAATGTTAGTATAATTAAAAGAAATTTTTTTTTTAAAAGATATTTTATTTAATAAACACAATATTTTATATCTACGAATATTATGATCAATTATAATTTTACCATATTTTTCTAAATATAAAATATATTTACTAGCATGATCTAAAATAATATTTTTCTTACCTATAAACCTATGACCTAATAATAAGTTATTAGATTTCAAACCTAAATAATTAACATTTAAAATTTTTTTATTAAACATAACTACTATATTAGTTATAGGTCTAATAAAAACAAAATTTTTTTTACCCCATCTCATAATATTATAACTTTTAATTAATTTTGATAAAACATTATGAAAAATACTATTTATATAAAAATTAATATCTTTAATAACAATTTTTTTTTTTACAAAAAAAATTTTTTTTTCTTTATATTTTATATATTTAATTTTCTTATAATTAATATTATTTTTTTTAATTCAAGATAATAAAGGATTTTTAAAAAAATTAATTTTATTTTCTATATTTATTTTAGGTCCATAAATAAAAATATATTTTTTATTTAAAATTTGATAAAAATTAAAATTTTCAAATAAACAAGATATCTTTCTATTAGTATAATAATAATTATATTTTAAACAAAAAAATAAATTTTTATTAAATTCATGTAAAAAAAAAGATAAAAAACTTTTAGCTATATTTTTTAAATTTTTTGTAGGTAATTCCTCAGTATTTAATTCAATTAATAAAACACCATATTTAAACATTTTATTTACCTATAAATATATTTATAAATAAACATAAATTTTAGCTATTTTATGAAATAAATTTCTAATACGTAAAATAAAATTTTGTCTTTCAATACTAGAAAAATAATTTCTTGTATCTAATAAATTAAAACAATGAACCATCTTAATTATAAATTCATAAGAAATCATTATTAAAGGTTTTTTATAAGATAATAATCTTATAACTTCAGATTCATAATTTAAAAAAGAATTAATTAAAAAATTTATATTTGATTTATTAAAATTATATCAAGATTTTTCTTTTTCACTATTTAAAAAAATATCTCTATATTTAATAGTATTATATAAACTTTTACTTCAAATTAAATCATATATAGAATCAACATTCTGTAAAAATAAAGATAATCTTTCTAAACCATAAGTAATTTCTCCCAATACAGGATTACAATCAAAACCAGAAATATTTTGAAAATAAGTAAATTGAGTTATTTCTAAACCATTTAATCATATTTCTCAACCTACACCATAAATACCTAAACTAGGATTTTCTCAATTATCTTCTACAAAACGTAAATCACATCTAGATAAATCTATACCAATAAACTTTAAAGAATTTAAATATAAATTTTGCATATTTAATATAGTAGGTTTAATAATTACTTGAAATTGATAATATTGTTGTAATCTACAAAAATTATTTCCATATCTACTATCTAATGGTCTTCTACATAATTGAATATAAGAAAAAAAAGAATATTTTCCTTTTAATGCATTAAAAAAAGTAATAGGATGAAAAGTTCCTGCTCCAATTTCTAAATCTAAAGATTGTATATAACAACTTCCTAAATTACATCAATATTTAATTAATTTGAAAATTAATTTTTGAAAAGTTAACATAATAAATATAGATAAATTACTTTAATTTTGAAATAACTCTATTTTTATTTAAACCACAAATTAAATCATAACCAACAGTATTAGCTATTTTAGCTAAATTATCAACATATATATGTTCTCCTCATAATTCTATACTATCACCTACATTAATAGTTTTATTATTTGATAAATCTATCATCATCATATCCATAGATATATAACCTAAAATTTTAGCTTTAAAATAATTTTTTACTAAAACATAACATTTATTAGATAATTGTCTAGGATATCCATCTGCATAACCACAAGATATAATACCAATTAATTTATTTTCATTAGTAAAAAATCCATTATTATATCCTATATATTGATTTTTTTTTACATATTTAATACTAATAATTTTACTTTTTAAACTCATAACAGGTTTAAAACCTAAATTTAAAATATCATGTATATTACCTGTAGGTGATAATCCATATAATAAAATACCTATTCTAATTCAAGTACTATAAATATCATTAATATTTAAAATTAATCCTAAAGAACTAGATATAGATATTTCTTTAAAATTTAAATTAAATATTTTATAATATTTACTTTTTAAAAAAAAAATATTATTATTTTTATCCGATAATGATAAATGTATTATTAAAGATAAATATTTTACAATACTAAAAGATTTTAAAATTAAAAAAATTTTATCAACTTCTGAATAATCAAAACCCAATCTATTTAAGTTAATATTCATTTTTAAATAAACATCTATTTTATTATATAAATTATTAATCTTTTTTAATAAATTAATTTGTCAAAAACTATGTATAACAATACTTATGTTATATTCTATACATAATTTAATTTCTGAAAAATCAAAAAAACCTTCTAACAATAAAATATTTTTTTTTCACCCTATATTACGTAAATATATAGCTTCATCAATACTAAGAACAGAAAAACCATTTACATAATTTTTTAATATATCAAAAATATTTTTAATTCCATGACCATAAGCATCACTTTTAACAACTAATCATATATTTTTATTACAAGATAATTTTTGTATTAAAAAAAAATTATTTTTTAAATTATTAACATTTAACAAACTATATATAGGTCTAATCATAAATTAATTTTTATTTATAATTTTTATATATGCCATAGGTGCATTATCACCATTACGATAACCACATTTTAATATTTTTAAATAACCTCCATTAGAAAAATTTATAAATTTAGGAACTATAACATTAATTAATTTGTAAATAATATTTTTATTTTTAATATAAGAAAATAAAAATTTTCAATTTTTTTTTTTTGTTAAAATAATATTAATAAAATATTCAAAATAACGTCTTAATTCTTTAGCTTTAGAAAGAGTAGTTTTAATTAATTCATATTGTATTAATGAACAAACCATATTTTTAAACATTAAATTTCTATGACTACTATTACGATTTAATTTACGACCAATTTTTTTATGACGCATATATAATTATACCAAGTAAATTATTTCTTTAAATTCAAATTATTATTTCAATTTTTTATTTTCATTCCCAAAGTTAAACCTTTAGAAAGTAAAATATCTTTAATTTCACTTAAAGATTTTTTACCTAAATTAGGTGTCTTTAATAATTCTATTTCAGTTTTCTGAACTAAATCACCAATATAATGAATTGATTCAGCTTTTAAACAATTAGCTGATCTAACAGTTAACTCTAAATCATCTACTAAAGATAATAAAATAGGATCAAAAGATAATTTATCTTTTTTAACTTTTTCAATATTTTTATTATTTAAATTAATAAAAGAACTTAACTGATTAACTAATATAGTAGCTGCTTCTTTAATAGCAAATTCCGGTTTTATAGTTCCATTAGTATAAACATCAATAATTAATTTATCTAAATCTACACGCTGTTTTACACGAGTAGATTCTATTTTATAAGAAATACGTTCTATAGGAGAATAAAGAGCATCTATAAATAATCTTCCTACTTTTAAAGTATCATTAATTTCTTTAAATTCTTTTATTCTAGAAGCAGCTGGAACATAACCTATACCTAATTTTATATATATACGCATATTAATAGAAGCATTTTTATGAGTTAAATGACAAATAATATGATTAGGATTAACTAAATCAAAATCATAATCACAAGTTAAATCAGAAGCTAATACAGGACCAATACCACTTTTATTTAAAAATAATACAGCTTCTTCTATATCACCATTAAATTTAATAGATAATTTCTTTAAATTTAATAAAACTTCTATTATATCTTCTAACAAACCATCTTTAACACTATATTCATGTAATACACCATCAATTTCTACTTCTGTAACTGCATAACCAGATATAGAAGACAATAAAATACGTCTTAAAGCATTACCTAAAGTATAACCAAAACCCTTTTCTAAAGGTTCTAGAACTAACCTAGAATATGTTTTAGATACATTTTCTATATTTACCAATTTAGGTTTTAAAAATTCTAATGTAGAAAACATAAAAAAAATATACCTCAATAATTAATTTTAAAATTATTTAGAATAAAACTCTAATACAAGATGTTCTTGTATATCTGCAGATAAATAATTACGTTTAGGAATATTTAAAAATATTCCTTCCATTTTTTTAATATTTACTTGTAATCAAACAGGTAATTCACGTTGTTTAAAAATTTCTAAAGAATATTTTATCCTTTCTTGATTACAAGATTTTTTAATTATTTTAATTATATCTCCTGGAGAAACACTAAAAGAAGCAATATTAACAATATTATTATTTACAATAATACATTTATGATTTACTAATTGTCTTGATTCTCTTCTAGTAACTCCAAATCCCATTCTATAAACAACATTATCTAATCTTCTTTCCAATAATTTTAATAATAAACTTCCTGTATTACCTTTAAATTTTAAAGATTTTTTATAATAATTAAAAAATTGATTTTCCGATATACCATAAATACGACGAATTTTTTGTTTAGCACGTAATTGAAAACCATAATCAGATAATCTAGATTTTTTATAACCATGTTGACCAGGTAATTTTTCTAAATTACATTTAGATTCTATATCACGTAAACCTGATTTTAAAAATAAATCACTACCTTCTCTACGACTTAATCTTAATTTTGCACCTAAATATTTTGCCATATAAATATAAATAAAATTATTAAACACGTCTTTTTTTAGGAGGACGACAACCATTATGTGGAATAGGAGTAACATCATTAATACTAATAATATTAAAACCAGAAGAATTAAAAGTTCTAATACTAGATTCTCTACCAGGACCTGGACCACTAACCATTATTTCTAAATTTTTAATACCATAAATTTTAATAACATTAATACATTTTTCAGTTGCTACTTGAGCAGCAAAAGAAGTAGATTTTCTAGATCCTCTAAAACCTGAACCACCTGAAGTAGATCAACCTAAAACATTACCATTAATATCTGTAACACTTATTATAGTATTATTAAACGAAGAATATATATGAGCTATAGCATTTATTATTTGCCTTTTAATTTTTTTACGATTTTTTTTAAATTCCATATATTATCACCTATTTAAAATTACGTAATTTTCTACAAGTTTTAGCATTTGTTCTAGTTCTTTGTCCTCTAACTGGTAATCTCTTTTTATGACGTAAACCTCTATAAGAATTAAGATCTATTAATCTTTTAATATTTAACATAATTTCTCTACGTAAATCTCCTTCAATTAAAAACTGAGAAACTTTATCTCTAATTAAATTTAATTTATCAGAATTTAAATCACTTAATTTAGAAAAATAATTTATATTAGCTAAATCACAAATATATTTAGATCTATATTTACCTATACCATAAATAAATCTTAAACCATATAATATATTCTTATTATTAGGAATATTTATTCCTGCTATTCTAATCATAAAAACTCCAATATTTTATAAAATAAAATTATTAACCCTGACGTTGTTTATGTTTAGGATTAACACTACATATAATACGTAATACACCCTTACGTTTTACAACTTTACAAAAAGAACAAAATTTTTTAATTGATGCTCTAACTTTCATAAATTTAAAAATTATTTTTTTTTAACATAGATAAATATTTATTAGACATAATTAAAGCTTGAATTTGAGATATAAATTCCATAATAACCACTATAACTATTAATAAAGATGTACCACCAAAATAAAAAGGTACACCTATTACATCATACATAAAATCAGGTATTAAACATACAATAGACATATATAAAGAACCTAATAAAGTTAATCTTAAAATAATATTATTTATATAACTAGATGTTTTTTCACCTGGACGTATACCTGGTATATAAGCACCAGATCTTTTCAAATTATTAGCAATATCATTAGAATTATACATTAATAATGTATAAAAAAAAGAAAAAAACACAATTAAAAATAAATAAATTAATAAATAAAAAAAACTTTTTGGATATATAAAACTTAATAAATTTGATATTCAAAAAAAATAACTAGTATTTTTTAGTCAAAATAAAACTACATAAGGAAATACCATTACACTAGAAGAAAATATAGCTGGCATAACACCAGACATATTTAATTTTAAAGGTAAATAAGTATTAGAAGAAAAATATCTATTAATTTGATATCTTCTAGAAGCATATTGTATTAATATTTTTCTTTGAGAAATTTCCATAAAAACTATAAAATATATAGTACATATAACTAAAAAAAATATTAAAAATAATTTATAATAACTAATATTATTAACTTTAATTTTATTAAATAAATTTAATATAGACATTGGTAAACTAGATATTATTCCTATAAAAATTATTACTGATATACCATTACCAATACCTCTTTCAGAAATTTGTTCTCCTAATCACATTAAAAACATAGTACCAGTAACTAATGTAGTAATAGAAATAAAATAAAATAATGTTTCTTTATAAATAACAATATTACTCATAATTGGTAAATGAATTATAGTTGTAGATAAAGCAAAAGATTGTAATATAGAAACTAAAAAAGTTAAATAACGAGTATATTTACTTAATTTATATTTACTTTCATTAACTTGATTTTTAAAATCTACAAATTTAGGAAAAATAATAGTAAATAATTGAATAATAATAGAAGAAGATATATAAGGCATAATACCTAAAGCTAAAATAGATGCATGAAACAAAGATCCTCCAGAAAATATATTAAATATATCTATAAAACTATTATTATTTTTCCTTAACAAATCATTAAGTAGATATAAATTTATTCCCGGTATAGGTATAAAAACACCTATACGTAAAACAATAATAGCAAAACATAAAAAAAACAATCTATTTTTTAAATTTTGTAAGTTATTTAAAATATCGTAAAAAAAAAATTTTTTAATATCCATAATTATTTATTAAAATTATTTATTTTTAATAATTTTTTTACACTTAAAGAAAATTTAATATTTTTATCAAAAATTTTAATATTTTTTTTTTTAAAACCACTACTAAATATTATTTTAATTTGTTTAATTTTAGAAGAAATAATTTTTTTTTTTTTAAGTTTTTTTAAATCTATTACTGAATTATCATTAAATATATTTAAATCAGATAAACGTAATTCAATTTTCTTTTTTATATTTATATTTTTAAAACCAAATTTAGGTATTCTTCTATAAAATGGTGTTTGTCCACCTTCATAAGATCTTCTTATTTTACCTCCTGATCTACTTTTTTGACCTTTATGTCCTTTACCACAAGTTTTTCCTAAACCAGAACCTATACCTCTACCTAATCTTTTAGGTTTTTTTTTTTTATTTATTTTAAAACTATTTAAACTAAGTATCATTTATTTAAACCAAAATATAAAAATATTAAATTTAAAATATATTAAATATATAATTATTAATACGTAAATATTTCTTTCAAAAATTTACCTCTTTTTTTAGCTATATAAATAGGAGATTGCATATTATTTAAAGCATTTAATGTAGCTTTAACTACATTTAAAGGATTACTAGAACCATATAATTTAGACAAAATATTTTTAATACCTACAGCTTCAAAAATAGCTCTCATAGATTTACAAGCTATAATACCTGTACCTTCAGAAGCTGGTTTTATAAATACACTAGTACTAGTATGCATACCTTTAATTTCATATCTTATAGTATTTTTCTTGTTTAACAAAATAAAAAACATATTTTTACGAGCTTTATCCATAGCTTTTTGTATAGCAAAAGGAACTTCTCTAGCTTTAGCATATCCATAACCTACCTTACCATATCTATCTCCTACTACAGTCAAAGCAGTAAAAGAAAATACCCTACCACCTTTAACTGTTTTAGAAACTCTATTAACTGATATTAATTTTTCATAAAAATCATTATTATTATTAAATTTGATCATAATTAATTTACCAATCTAAAATATCAAACCATATTTTCTAGAACTATCTGCTAAAATTTTTATTCTACCATGATATTTAAAACCTGAACGATCATATACTACTCTTAATATACCTTTTTTAATAGCTCTTAAAGCAATAATTTTACCTATTTTTTTAGCTGCATTTTTATTACCACCATATTTTATTCCAATATTTTTTTCTAAAGTAGAAACACAAACTAAAACATTAGAAAAATTATTTTTTTGACATATAATTTGTGCATATATATGACAAGAAGTTTTATATACTACCAAACGTATTTTTTTTTCTTTTTTAAAAATAAAACGTATTTTTTTACATCTACGTAAACGATTTTTCTTTTTCTTCATAATATTTTATATATAAATAAAAAATTATTTACTAATTTTTTTTTTATGTTCCTTAATACGTACTTTTTCATTTCAATAACGTATCCCTTTACCTTTTTTATAATGTTCAGGAACACGAAAAGAACGTATTTTTGCAGCTACACAACCCACTAATTGTTTATTTCAACTTTTTATTATTATTTCAGTAGAATTAGGACAACTAATATTTATTTCTAAAGGAAAAACATATTTTATAATATGTGAAAAACCTAAATTTAAATTTAAAACATTTTTTTCTATAAAAGCTTTATAACCAATACCTATAATTAATAATTTTTTGGAAAAACCATAAATAATACCATATACAATATTAGATAATATAGATCTAGTAGTACCAACATATTTTTTATTTTTAATAACATTACTATTAAACTCAAGAAAAATTTTATTTTTATCTTTTAAAATAGGTGTTATAGAATCATGTACAACTTGTAAAATTTTTAATTTATCCTTTCTAAAAAATATTTTTTTATTTTTAATCTTTACCAAAATATTTTTAGGAAAAACAATTGGTTTTTTAGAAATACGAAACATATTTTTACCTTAATTAAAAAATATAACAAATAATTTCACCACCTACTTTAAACAAACGAGCTTGTTTATCTGATATAACCCCTTTAGAAGTAGAAATAACAAAAATTCCTAAACCAGATTTTACTATAGGTAATTTACTTAAAGATAAATACACTCTTAAACCTGGTCTACTTATTCTTTTAATTTTAGATATAACTGGTAAACCAGTAAAATATTTTAATTTAATTAAAATTTTTTTATTTACCTTATTATTTATTAAACAATATTTTTTTATAAAACCTTCAAATAAAAAAATTTTTAAAATAGATTCTTTAAATCTAGAATAAAATATTAAAATTTCTTTTTTTTTTGCTAACTGAGAATTTCTAATACTAGTTAACATATTAGCTATAGGATCCTGCATACTCATAAATACCTCATTAACTATATTACCAACTAGATTTTTTTAATCCTGGTATATATCCTTTAACAGCAAATTCACGAAATTTCATTCTACTTAACCCAAATTTACGTAAATAAGCATGAGGTCTACCAGTTAATTTACATCTATTTCTATGACGTATAATACTAGAATCTCTAGGTAAAGATTGTAATTTAACAATAGCTTTTCATCTTTCTATATTAGAAGTTTTATTACTAGATATAATTTTTTTTAATTTTTTTCTTCTTAAAAAAAATTTTTTTATTAAAAATAATCTTTTATTTTCACGAACTATAATAGATTTTTTAGTCATATTAATTAATATTAATTAGAAAATGGAAAATAAAATTCTGTAAATAAAGCTATAGATTCTTTTAAAATATTTGTAGTAGTAACTATAGATATATTTAAACCATGAATATAAATAACTTTATCATAATTTATTTCAGGAAAAATAGTATGTTCTTTAATACCTATATTTAAATTAGCATAATTATCAAAAGATTTTTTAGAAAAACCTCTAAAATCTCTTATTCTAGGTATAGCAATAAATATTAATTTATCCAAAAAATTTCACATACTTATTTTTCTTAAAGTAACTTTACAAGAAATAGGGAAACCTTGACGTATTTTAAAATTAGCAATAGATTTTTTAGATTTTATTATTATAGGTTGTTGACCAGTAATTAATTTTAAATTTGTACAAACATCAAATAATCTCTTTTTTTCTAAATTTAAACTATTTAAACTAACACTTAACACTATTTTAACTAATTTTGGAACTTCCATTATAGAATTATAATTAAATCTATCTATCAAATTTTTTATAATAACATCTTTATACAAAATAAATAAATTACTCATATAAATTTAAAAAATTAATTTACTACATTTAAAATAACGAACTTTTTTATTATTAACAAATTTAAAACCTATTTTAGATTTTTTATTAAAAAATTTACAAAAATGACTAATATTAGAAATATTTATAAAAGATTCTTTATATATTTTACCTCCTAAAATATTTTTAGACGGAATAGATTTTTGATGTTTTAAAACTAAATTTATTCCTTTAATTAAAACTTTATTATTAATAATTTTTATAATTACACCTTTTTTACCTTTATCTTTACCAGTTGTAATTATAATTTCATCATTTACACGAAATTTACAAGACATATAAAAAATACCTTTATTTAAATAACTTCTGAAGCAAGAGATATTATTTTTATAAATTTATCCGATCTTAATTCTCTAGTTACAGGACCAAAAACTCTTGTTCCTATAGGTTTCTCATTATTATCACTTAATAACACACAAGAATTACTATCAAATCTAATATATGAACCATCAAATCTTGATATACCATATTTAGTTCTTATAATAACAGCTTTTAATACTTCTCCTTTATAAACTTTACTTTTAGAAATAATTTCTTTAACAACTACTTTTATAATATCACCAATATTAGCATATCTACGTCTAGTACCACCTAAAATTCTAATACACATAACAACTTTTGCACCAGAATTATCTGCTGCATATAATAAAGATCTTTCTTGTATCATAAAAATCTCATTTAAAATCTTTTAATTATCTCACAAAAAACTCAAGATTTTTTTTTTGAATAAGGTTTACATTGCTTAATTTTAATATAATCTCCAACATTACATATATTATTTTCATCATGAACATATATTTTAATTCTTTTTTTAATATATTTTTTATAAATTTTATGTTTCTTAAACTTTAAAATATAAACAACCAAAGTCTTATTCATTTTATTACTTAATACATAACATTTTAATTTATTTTTTTTTTTTAACACAAATTAAATACCTTTTAATAGTTAAAAAAGTTTTTATACGAGCTATATTACGTTTACATAAACGTATTAAATGAGTTTTTTTTAATTTACCAGAAGATAATTGAATACGTAAATTTAAATATTCTTTAAATAAATTATATAAATCAATATTTAATTCTTCAATATTTTTATTTTTCAAAAGTTTATTATTAATCATAATAAAAGATTTTTTATTACAAACATTGTTTTAACAGATAATTTATCACTAGCTAATTTTAAAGCTTTTCTCGCTATCCTTTCATTAACACCATCAATTTCATACAAAATTTTACCAGGTTTAATTATAGAAACCCAATATTCTACATTACCTTTACCCTTACCCATACGAATTTCTAAAGGCTTTTTAGTAATAGGTTTATCTGGAAAAATTCTTATTCATAAAAAACCTTGTCTTTTCATAGTACGTGTAATAACACGACGAGCAGATTCAATCTGTTTAGAAGATATACTACCTCTAGTAATAGCTTTCAAACCAAATTTACCAAAATGTAATTCTACATCGTTAGATATACCTTTATTACGACCTTTTTGAACTTTTCTATATTTAGTTTTTTTAGGTTGCAACATAATATTATATACCTCATATTAAAATTATTTTATTTTTTATGAATTCTTTTAAAATACCTTCTTATACTTAAAACATTACTATTATATAATTTTATTGGATAAAATTTATCTAAAATTTCACCTTTAAAAATTCATACTTTAATACCTATAACACCATAATTAGTAAAAGCTTCTGAAAAACTATAATCTATATCAGCTCTTAAAGTATGTAAAGGAACTTGACCTTCACGATATCATTCTCTTCTAGCAATTTCTGCACCTCCTAATCTTCCACTAACTTCCAGTTTAATACCTTTAGCTCCAAAACGCATAGCATTATTTATAACTCTTTTCATAACTCTTCTAAACATTACTCTTCTTTCTAATTGAGAAGATATATTATCTGCTATTAATTTAGCATCTAATTCAGGTTTACGAATTTCAGAAATATTAATTTGTGAAGTAACTCCAGTAATAAAAGAAATTTTTTTTTTTAATTTTTCTATATCTTCACCTTTTTTACCTATAACTATACCAGGTCTAGCAGTATAAATAGTTATTCTAATACTTTTTTTAGCCGGTCTTTCAATTAATATATTAGATATTAATGCTTTAGATAATTTTTTATATAAAAAATTTCTAACTATAAAATCACTTTCTAAATTTTTAGCAAAATCTTTTTTATTAGCAAACCAAGAAGAATTTCACATTTTTGTAATTCCTAAACGAATTACATTAGGATTAACTTTTTGTCCCATATATATTACCTAACACAATATTATTATACATCAGAAACAAAAATAGTAATATGACTAGTACGTTTAAAAATATAATTTACTCTTCCTTTAGCTCTAGGCATAATACGTTTTATTAAAGTAGCACCATCAATATAAATTTTTGATACTTTTAAAATACCTCTATTAACATTATTATTATGTAAAGCATTAAATAAAGCAGATTTTAATACCTTACTAATTAAAAAAGCTGCCTTTTTACTAGTAAATTTTAATATATTTAAAGCATAATCTACATTTTTATTTCTTATTAAATTAGCTACTAATCTTAATTTTTGAGTAGAAGATCTTACATAACAACATTTAGCATAAAATTCCATATTTAAATAATACCTTTTATTAATCTTTTTTAACTTTTTTTTCAGATGATAAATGACCTCTATATGTTCTAGTAGGAGAAAATTCACCTAATTTATGACCTACCATATCTTGAGTAATATAAACTGGAATATGACGTCTACCATTATGTACTAAAATAGTTAAACCAATCATATTTGGTAATATAGTAGATCTTCTAGATCATGTACGAATAGATTTCTTATTTTTAGTTTTAAGCATTTTTTCTACTTTATTAAATAAATGAGCATCAATAAAAGGACCTTTCTTAAAAGAACGAGACATTTTAATAATTACCTAAATTATTTTTTACGATTTTTAATAATAAATTTATTTGTACGTTTATTAAAACGAGTTTTTTTACCTTTAGTTTTATATCCTCAAGGAGTAACAGGATGTTTACCAAAATTACGACCTTCACCACCTCCATGAGGATGATCAATAGGATTCATTGCTGTACCTCTTACAGTAGGTCTAATACCTAATCAACGAGAAGTCCCTGCTTTACCTAATATACGTAACATATATTCTGAATTACCTACTTCACCTAAAGTAGCTTTACATAAAATATTAACTTTTCTTAATTCTCCAGAACGTAAACGTAATACAACATTTTTTTTTTCTCTAACTAATAACTGACAATAAGAACCTGCTGTTCTAGAAATTTGTCCTCCTTTACCAGGAATTAATTCTACATTATGAATAGCAGAACCAACAGGAATATTTCCTAAAGGTAAACAATTACCTAATTTAAAAGAAACATTATTACCAGATTTAATTTTATCTCCTACCTTTAAATTCTTAGGATAAATAATATATCTTCTTTCTCCATCTTTATATAAAACTAATGCTATATAAGCAGATCTATTAGGATCATATTCTATTCTTTCAACAAAAGCAGAAATATTATCTTTATCTCTTTTAAAATCTATTAAACGATATCTATTTTTACATCCACCACCTATATGTCTAACAGTAATTCTACCTAAATTATTACGACCACCACTTTTTTTTTTTTTTCTTAATAAAGGTAAATATGGACCTCCTTTATATAAAAAAAAATTAGATATTCTATTTTTATGTCTACGTCCTGGAGAAGTAGGATTATATTTTATTACAACCATAATAAAACCTATAAATTATTTTAATAAATTATTAATCTCAAAATCTTGATTTTTTTTTAAAATAACATAAACTTTTTTCCATGCTTTAGTATAACCATAAAAACCATTTTTATTTTTTTTTTTTTTTTTTTTAATTCATAAAGTTCTAATTTTTTTAACCTTTAACTTAAATAATTTTTCTATAACTGAAGATAATTCAATTTTATTAATATTATCACAAACTTTAAATACTAAAGTTTTATTTTTTTTTAAAATACAACGAGATTTTTCAGAAAAATAAGTTTTTTTTAAAAAATTATAATTATTTAATTTAATATTCATTAACTTAATTTATCCTCTAAAATTTTTATAGAATCTATAGTAAATATAAAATCTTTAAAATTTATAAAATCAATAATATTAATATTATTAACATTACAAACCTTAACATTATACAAATTACGAGAAGATAAAACTAAATTTTTACTTAATTTTTTAACAACAATTAATAATTTATCAAAATTAAAAAAATTAATTTTTTTTAAAAAAAATTTAGTTTTAGGATAGATAATGTTTAAATTACTTACAACATGTAATCTAGATTCAAAATATAAACGAGATAAAATAATTTTAAAAGCTTTTTTATAAACTTTTTTATTTATCTTTGAAAAATATTTTTTAGGTTTTTTAGCAAATGTTACACCTCCAGAACGTCATATAGGACTTTTAACAGATCCTGCTCTAGCTCTACCAGTACCTTTTTGTCTCCAAGGTTTTTTATTAGAACCAGAAACATCTGATCTAGATTTTTGAGAAACATTACCTTTACGAATATTATTTCTATACAAAGTAATTACTTGATGTAACAAATTCATATTAAAATTAATTTTAAAAATATTATCAGATAAAATAATTTTTTCTCCAGAATCTTTTAATAAAATATTAACCATAAAAATTCTATTATCCTTTAATTGATGATTTTATAATTAATTTACTACCATTATATCCAGGTACAGAACCACTAACTAATAAAATATTTTTTTTACTATATATTTTATATATTTTTAAATTTTGTATAGTATTTCTTACATTACCTAAATGACCACACATTTTTTTACCTTTAAATACTTTTCCAGGAGTTTGATTTTGACCTATAGAACCAGGTACTCTATGAGATAAAGAATTACCATGAGTTTTATCTTGAGAACGAAAATTTCATCTTTTAACAGTACCAGAAAAACCTTTTCCTTTAGAAATACCTACAACATCAACTTTTTTAATATTTTTAAATAAATTAATTTTTAAAGATTGACCTACATGTAAATGTATTTTCTTTAAATAAGGTATTTCTCATAAACCTATACCTGGATTAACATTAATTTTTTTATAAAAAATTAATTGAGACTTATTTAATTTATTAATATTTATTAAACCAGTTGTAACTTGAGTAATATATTTATTATTTTCCTTTTTAATACAAGTTATTATATTATCTTTAATTTCTATTAAAGTAACAGCAAATGACAAACCATTACTATTAAATATTTTTGTCATACCAACTTTATTACCAATTAATACAATCATAAAATATTAACCTAAACTTATTTGAACATCAACTCCAGAAGCTAAATTTAATTTCATAAGTGCATCTACAGTTCTTTCAGTAGGTTTAACAATATCTATTAAACGTTTATGAGTTCTAATTTCATACTGATCTCTAGCATCTTTATCAACATGAGGAGAAATCAAAATAGTAAAACGTTCAATAGAAGTAGGTAAAGGTATAGGACCTCTAACTTGTGCACCAGTTCTTTTAGCAGTTTCTACAATTTCCAAAGTAGATATATCTATTAAACGATGATCAAAAGCTTTTAACTTAATTCTAATTCTTTGATTTATCATTTTATAACCTACTAAATTAAAATATTATCTAAGATAAAATTTTACTAACTATTCCTGCTCCAACTGTACGACCACCTTCCCTAATAGCAAATCTTAATCCTTCATCCATAGCTATAGGACTAAATAATTTTACTAAAATTTTAACATTATCTCCAGGTATAACCATTTCTATACCTTTAGGTAATTCAATAGTACCTGTAACATCAGTAGTTCTAAAATAAAATTGAGGACGATAACCATTTAAAAAAGGTGTATGTCTACCACCCTCCTCTTTAGATAAAACATAAACTTCAGATTCAAAATTAGTATGAGGATTTATACTTCCAGGTTTTGCTAAAACTTGACCTCTTTCTATATCTTCTCTTTTAATTCCTCTTAATAAAATACCAACATTTTCTCCAGCTCTACCTTCATCAAGTAATTTACGAAACATTTCTATACCAGTACATATAGATTTTTTAGTACCCTTTATACCAACTATTTCTACTTCATCACCAATTTTAACTAAACCTTGATCTATTCTACCTGTAACCACAGTACCTCTACCAGAAATAGAAAAAATATCTTCAATAGGTAATAAAAATGGTTGATCAATATTTCTTTTTGGATTAGGTATATAATTATCTAAAGAATCAGCTAATTTTAAAATACTATTTTTTCATTTAGTATCTCCTTCTAAAGCTTTTAAAGCAGAACCTCTAATTATAGGAGTATTATTACCAGGAAAATTATATTGAGATAAAACATCTTTTATCTCCATTTCTACTAATTCTAATAATTCTATATCATCTACCATATCACATTTATTTAAGTATACTAATATATATGGTACACCTACTTGACGTGCCAATAAAATATGTTCTCTAGTTTGAGGCATAGGTCCATCAGTAGCAGCAACTACTAAAATAGCTCCATCCATTTGTGCTGCACCAGTAATCATATTTTTAATATAATCAGCATGTCCAGGACAATCTACATGTGCATAATGTCTTTTAGAAGTATCATATTCTACATGAGAAGTATTAATTGTAATACCTCTAGCTTTTTCTTCAGGTGCATTATCTATTTGTTCAAAAGCACGTGGTAAACCACCATATTTTTCTGCTAATATAGTAGTAATAGCAGAAGTTAAAGTTGTTTTACCATGATCTACATGACCTATAGTACCAACATTTACATGTATTTTAGAACGTTCAAATTTTTCTTTTGACATAAATTACATTCCTAAAATTAAATAATTTAATTTAAATTTATTTTTATTTACTACGTAAATCTATTATTTTTTTACAAATATATTCAGGAGATACAATATATTTATTAAATTCCATAGTATACAAAGCTCTACCTTGAGTTTGAGATCTTAAATCTGTTGCATAACCAAACATTTCAGATAAAGGTACATAAGATTTAATTAATTTACCACAATTAATATCACAAATTTCATCTATAATACCTCTACGACGATTTAAATCTCCTATAACATCACCCATATATTCATCAGGAGTTTCTACTTCAACTTTCATAACTGGTTCTAGTAAAACAGGTTTTGATTTCAAAAAAGCTTTTTTAAATGCTATAGAAGCAGCCATTTTAAATGCTATTTCTGAAGAATCTACATCATGATAAGAACCAAAAAAAAGTCTCACTTTAATATTTATTACAGGGTAACCTGCTAAAGGACCAGATTTTAATTGTTCTTTTATACCTTTATTAATAGCAGATATATATTCATTAGGTACTACTCCTCCTTTAATATCATTAATAAATAAATAACCATTATCAGAAATAGAATTTTCAGAAGTTGACAAAGGAAAAATATCTATAACTACATGACCATATTGTCCCCTACCACCAGTTTGTTTAATATATTTACCTTCTACTCCTAAAGAATTACTTAAAATAGTTTCTCTATAAGAAACTTGAGGTTTACCAATATTACAATAAATACCAAACTCTCTTTTCATTCTTTCAACTATTATTTCTAAATGTAATTCTCCCATACCAGCAATAATAGTTTGATTTGATTCAATATCATACCAATATTTAAATGAAGGATCTTCTTTAGATAATTTAGATAATGCTAAAGACATTTTTTCTTGATCATTTTTAGTTTTAGGTTCTAAAGATATAGATATAACTGGATTAGGAAAATCTATTTTTTCCAAAACAATAGGATTATTAATATCACATAAAGTATCACCAGTAGTAACATTTTTTAAACCTATTGCAGCAGCTATATCACCTGCATAAACTACTTTAATTTCTTCTTTTTTATTAGCATGCATTTGAACAATACGTCCAATACGTTCACGTTTATTTTTAGAAGAATTTAAAACTACATCACCAGATTTAACACAACCAGAATAAACACGTAAAAATGTTAAATTACCTACATAAGGATCATTACTAACTTTAAAAGCTAAAGAAGAAAAAAATTCATTATCATTAATCATACGATATATATTAGATTTATCATAAATATCCAATCCATTTACTAAATTTAAATCTTTAGGAGAAGGTAAATAATCTATTATAGAATCTAATAAACACTGAATACCCTTATTTTTTAAAGCTGTTCCACAAGTTACTAATAAAACATTATTTTTTAAAACTTGATTTCTTAAAACTAATTTAATCTCTGCATCAGAATAATTTATACCATTAAGATATTTAGACATTAAATCATCAGATGTATCTGCAATATATTCAATTATTTTTTGGCGCCAAAAAATAACATTTTCATATATATTTTTATCCACTATATCACTAACATTATATTTAGTACCATCATGACTATCTTTTCATACAATAGACTTTAAAGTAATTAAATCTACTACACCATAAAATTTATCTTTTATTTTTATAGGTATCTGTAAAGGAATAACTTTTATTTGAAATTTTTTATTTAACTGTTTTAAAACATTAAAAAAATCTGCTCCAATACGATCCATTTTATTTATAAATGCTATACGAGGAACATTATATTTATTAACTTGTTTTCAAACTGTTTCTGATTGGGGTTGTACACCACCAACAGCACAATAAACCATTACAGCACCATCTAAAATTCTCATAGAACGTTCAACTTCAATAGTAAAATCTACATGACCAGGAGTATCTATAATATTAATTCTATGAGAATTATATTGATTAAACATACCAGATCAAAATGCTGTAGTAGCAGCTGAAGTTATAGTAATACCCCTTTCTTGTTCCTGTTCCATTCAATCCATAGTAGCTGTACCATCATGTACTTCACCTAATTTATAATTTACACCTGTATAATATAAAATACGTTCAGTAACAGTTGTTTTACCTGCATCAATATGAGCACTAATACCAATATTTCTATAACATAATATAGATGTTAAACGAGACATATATCTATCTTCCTAAAAAATTAAATTACCACCTATAATGAGCAAATGCTTTATTAGATTCAGCTATACGATGAGTTTCATCACGTTTTTTAACAGCAAAACCTTTTTTATTAATTGCATCTAATAATTCATCAGATAATTTTAAAAACATTTTTCCTTTAGATCTTTTTCTAGCTGAAAATATAATTCAACGTATAGCTAAAGTATTACCTCTTTTAGGTCTTACTTCTATAGGAATCTGATAAGTAGTACCACCAACTCTACGAGATTTAACTTCTACTATAGGTTTAACATTATCTATAGCTAATTCTAATAAATCCAATTTAGATTTATTTATTTTTTTTTTTAATATACATAAAGAAGTATATAAAATTTTTTCAGCTATAGATTTTTTACCATCAAACATAAGTAAATTAATAAATTTTGCTACTAATTTAGAGTTATATATATAATCCGGTAATATAGTACGACTACTTATAATTTTACGACGTGACATAAAAATCTCCTAAAATATCATTAATTTTTTTTTTTTTTAACTCCATACTTAGAACGAGATTTCTTTCTACCTTTTACTCCAGAACAATCCAAAGTACCTCTAACAACATGATAACGAACTCCAGGTAAATCTTTTACTCTACCACCACGTATTAAAACTACAGAATGTTCCTGTAAATTATGACCTTCTCCAGGAATATAAGCAGTAACCTCTAAGTTATTTGTTAAACGTACTCTACAAACTTTTCTTAAAGCAGAATTAGGTTTTTTAGGTGTAGTAGTATATACTTTTATACACACACCTCTTTTTTGAGGACAACCATTTAAAGCAGGTACATTATTTTTAAATATTTTACGTACTCTAGATTTACGTACTAATTGATTAATAGTAGACATTTATTTACCTAAATATAATATTTTAAAAACTAAAAAATTAAAACAAAATATATCAATTAAATAATAAAAAATATATAAACTTTAAATTAATATATTACTACATTTTAATAATTTATACCAATATTTAAAAATTAGAATTTTAATTCTAATTTAAAATTAAATCACTTTTATATTAATTATGTTATATAATAATACAATAGCGTGTTGGCAGAAAGGTAATGCAATGGATTGCAAATCCATAAATCCCGGTTCAATTCCGGGACACGCTTTATTTAAAAAAAAAAAACGCCCGAGTGGTGAAATTGGTAGACACAAGGGACTTAAAATCCCTCGATTATATTAATAATCTTGCGGGTTCAAATCCCGCCTTGGGCATAATATATAAAAATGTCAAATTTTAGAATAATAACTTACCCTAATCCTAAATTACGCCAAAAATCTAAAAAAGTTAAAAAATTTAATAATAAATTAAAAAATATAATTAAATATATGTTTAAAACTATGTATTATTTTAATGGAATTGGATTAGCAGCAATACAAATTAATATAAATAAATCTATAATTATAATAGATACAAAAAAAAAAAAACAAAAAATAGTTTTAATTAATCCTAAAATAATTAAAAAAACTGGATCTATAGAAACACAAGAAGGATGTTTATCTATACCAAATTTTTTTTATTTTATAAAAAGATATAATAAATTACATATACAAGCAAAAAATATACATGGAAATACAATAACATTAAAATCAAAAGGATTACTTTCAGTTTGTATACAACATGAAATAGATCATACAAAAGGAATATTATTTGTAGATTATATATAAAAATGAAAAAAAAAAAAAATATATTATTTTTTGGTACACCAGAATTTGCTTCTTATCAATTAAAAAATATCATTAAAAAAAAAAAATATAAAATAGTTGGAGTAGTAACTAAAAAAACAAAAAAAAATAATCCAGTTAAAAAAATAGCTAAAAAAAACAATATAAATATTTTTGAACCTAAAAATATTAAAGAATTAAAAAAAATTAAAAAAAAAATAAATTTACTAAATGTAAATATTATATTAATAGTAGCATATGGATTAATATTACCTAAAGAAATAATTAATATTCCTCAATTTGGTTGTATTAATATACATGCATCATTATTACCTAGATGAAGAGGATCATCACCAATACAAAAAAGTATTCTTTACGGAGATAAATATTCTGGAATAACATTTATAAAAATTAATAAATTTATAGATTCTGGTAAAATAATATATCAAAAAAAATGTATTATTAAAAATAAATATACATATCCAAAATTATATAAAAAACTTAAAAAAATGGGTTCTAAATATTTACCAAAAGTATTAAAAAATTTTATAAATAAAAAATATATAGAAAAAAAACAAAATAAAAAATATATAACTTATGCAAAAAAAATAAAAAAAAAAGAAGGATTAATAAATTGAAACAAAGATACAGCTTTAAAAATAGAAAGAAAAATAAAAGCTTTTTATATATGACCAAAAACTTTTTTTTATTATAAAAAATATATTATATTTATATGATCTATAAAAATAAAAAAAATAAAAAATAAAAAATATATACCAGGACAAATAATTAAATACAATAAAAAAAATTTAAATATATTTACAAAAAAATCTTATATTTTAAAAATTAAAAAAATACAATTAAACAATCGTAAAAAAATTAAAATATCAGAATTAATTAATTCTAAACCAAACCTATTTATTCCTGGAGAAATATTATAAATTATTAATTTGACGTAAAATTTCAAAAATTATTATTCCATTAGAAACTGAAACATTTAATGAATTAATATTTTTAATTGGTATTTTAAATAAAAAATTACATTTTTCTTTTATTTTTTTTTTTACTCCTTTATTTTCAGAACCTAATATTAAAGCTATAGAATTATAATTATTAAAATTAAATTTATAAATAGAATTTTTAGAATTTAAATCAGTACATAATAAAAAAAAATTATATTTATTTAATAAAGTTATTATATTATTAATATTATTAATAATAATAATAAAAATTTTATAAATAGATCCCATAGATACTTTATGTACAATATTATTATCTATAGAAACTGTATTATAATTAGTTATTATAATAGCATCTATATTAGCAGCTACAGCAGTTCTAATACAAGAACCTAAATTATTAGGGTTATTAATACTATCTAAAATTAAAAAAAAATGTTTTTTTTTTTTTTTAATTAATTCTAAAAGATTATTAATATCATTACAAAACATTTTTTTTTTTTTTACTAATGCAATTATACCTTGATGATTAAATAAATGAAATTTTTTAAAAAAATTTTTATGAACTTTTTTATAAGGAATATTTTTAATTTTTATTAAATTTAATAAATATGTATATTTTTTATTATGAAAATTAGTTAAAAATATTTTTTTTATATAATTAAATTTAAATTCAATTAAATTTTTAACAGTTCTAAAACCATAAAAATATTTTTCTTTTTTATTCATGAAAATTACCTAAATATTTTTTTAAAAAACAATATTTTTTTAAAATAGATAAAAATAAAATTTTAGGAGATAAAATATCAAAATAATATTTTTTACCATTATTACTTCATTCTTTTAATACAATATTATTACTATATAAAATATTTCTTAAAAAAAATGAAATTTTTAAAGGAACACAAATAGTAGTTTTTATTTTTTTAGAAAATAAATAAAAATTAATTATATTATATATAAAATTTATTCCCATTTCTTTTTTAGCAGAAATTCATATTCTAAATGGTAAATTTAAATTATTAATATCCAATTTAACACTAAAATTTTTTAATTTATCTATTTTATTCATTATTTGAATAACAGGAACATTATAAATATTAATATCTTTTAAAACAGAATTAACTATATTAATATAATCTAAAAAATATAAATTAGAAGAATCTATAATATGTAAAATTAACTGTGAATAAGAAATTTCATTTAAAGTACTTTTAAAAGCAGATTTAATACTAGAAGGTAAGTCTCTTATAAAACCAATTGTATCAGAAAGTAAAACATTACTACTAAATTTAAATTTACTAATTTTTCTTATATATGTATCTAAAGTAGAAAAAAAACCTTTTTTATAATAAAAATTAGAATTAGTTAATAAATTAAATAAAGTTGATTTACCAGAATTAGTATAACCAACTAAAGAAATAATAGGTACATTATGTTTATTACGAAATTGAGTATTTTTATTTTTTTGATTAGAAATTTTTTTAATATTTTTAGAAATTAAACTAATTTTTTTTTTAATTATTCTCCTATCTATTTCAATTTGTTTTTCTCCAGGACCTGATATATATTTTATTCCACCTTTCTGACGTTCTAAATGTCTTCATCTTCTTACTAATCTAGTACTTAAATAATTTAAATAAGCTAATTTTACTTGTAATTTACCATAATTGGTATTTGCTCTTTTTTTAAAAATATTTAGTATTATATAAGTTCTATTTATAATAGAACATTTTGTTTTTTTTTTTAAATTATATTCTTGTGTACTTTTTAATACTAAATTAATAAATATTTTTTTAAAAAAAAATTTTTTAACAAAAAAAATAATTTCCTTTAGTTTACCTAAACCAAAAAAAAATTTTCTATTTGGATATCTTATATTAACATATAATAACTTACCTATATTATAACCAGCAGAAAAAATTAATTTTTTAAATTCTTTTTTTTCAATTATATTTAACTTATTAAAATATATAAAAATAGCTAAAACATTATTTTTATTTATCAAATAATTATCCTCTAATTAATTAAATTAACAATAAAATTAGAAATTTCACTAATTTTATTTATATAATTACTATCATTAATAATTTTTAAATCACTTGATCATCTATTTAATCAAGTTAATTGTTTTTTAACTAAATTAAAAGTACTATTAACAGTATCTTTAATCATTTTTAAATAAGAAATTTTTCTATCAATATATAATCACATTTGTTTATAACCAATACATTTTATTGAAGGTTTATTAATATTTAAATTATTACGTATATATAAATTATATACTTCATCTTCTAAACCCATAGACAACATTTTATAAAATCTATCAACTATTATTTCAAATAATTTATTTTTATTTTTAGGTAATATTATAATTTTATATATTTTAAAATTTAAATTTACTTTTTGTATATTTTTAAAAAAAGAAACATTTTTTTTTGTAGTAAAAAAAACCTCTAAATTTCTTATAATTCTATATTTATCATTTCAATGAATTTTTTTTGATGAATTAATATCAACATTTTTTAATATATTAAAAATATATTTAATACCAAAATTATTCAATAAATTTTCTATATAAAAACGTATTTTATAATTAGGATCAGGTAATAAATATAATCCATTAAATATAATATTAAAATACATCATAGTTCCACCAACTAATAAAGGTATTTTTTTTTTAATATAAATAATATCATTTAATTCATAAATTAAATCTATAAAAAATTTTTTTACAGAATAATATTCTTCAGGATTAATAATATTAATTAATCTATGAGGAAAATATTTTAATTCTAAATTGTTAGGTTTAGCTGTACCTATATTTAAATCTTTATAAATTAAACCAGAATCAACACTAATTAATTCTATAGGAAGAATTTTACATAATTGCATAGCTATATAACTTTTTCCTATTCCTGTAGGCCCCAATATACAAAAAATTTTAGGTATACTTCTTTTTATGATCATATTTCATTATTAAAATATAAAAATATTTTATTAAAATTTAAAAAATAAAAAATTTTTTTTTTAAAACAAAAATTTAATTTAATATATAAACTATGAAATCTACATATTAATTTTATAATATTAAATTTATTTCATCCTTTATTAATAATAATATAATTAGATAATCAATAAATTGTAAATTCTAAAAAAAATTTTTTTTTTTCATTTTTTTTTAAAAAATTTAAAAAAGATAAAAAAAAAATTTTTAAATTTAAATTAAATAATTCTATAGGAATACTAGTAATTAAAAAATAATTTTTTTTATAAGATATTTTAATACCTAAATTATTTAAAAAAAAAAAAATTTTATTTTTATTTAAAAAAAAATCTTTAGATAAAAATATTTTAAATTCACTTATTTTTTTAATTTTTACCAAAAAAAAATATTTTTTTTTAAATATTAAAATATTCATATAATAAAAAACAAATAATAAATCCGTAATTACTAATATAGAATTTAAAACAGAAAAAACAAAACGTTCATTTAAAATATTTATAATATTACCAAAATATAATAAAAAATAATTTAAATAATTATTTAAACATAATTTATTTATTTTTTTTTTTTCTTTATATATATTTTTTTCTTTAAAAAATATTAAAGACAATTTTTTATATATTTTATTAAATAATAAAGAAGGATTTAAAAAATTTATTTTACTTTTATCAGGACATATATTTATATTAATATTTTTACTAGAAATTTTAAAATATAATACATAAGAAAAAAAAAAATCTTTACCTCACAAATCAAAAAAAAAATTATTTATTAATATATATAATAAATTTTTTACAGATATAATTCTATTATTTAAAAAAATAATCTTAATATTTTTATTATTTTTTAATATATATCCTTTAAAAGAAATATACTTATCATATATACATATATATCTATAATCTTTAATTTTATTTTTTCCATATATACATATCATTCTATCTAATATACTATTTTTATCATCATAAAATTTATTTATATATTTTTTATATAATAAATTTTCTTTATAAATAGAAAAATTAATTCTATAATTAGATAAAGAAAAATAATTAAATATTTTTTTAATATAAAATCATTCATTTTTATTTAAAAAATAAAAATTTTTTTTTTTATTAAAATCATTGAAAAGTATATTTTTAATACTTACTATAGTACCAATATTATGAAATATCGGTTTTATATTAAAAGATAAAAATTTATTTTTTTTATTAAATAACAACCAACCATAATTAACATTACTATATTTATATTTAGATGAAATACTAAAATTAGATATAGAACTTATACAAGATAATGCCATACCTCTAAAACCATAACTATTAATTTTAAATAAATCATTTGAAAAAAAAATTTTACTAGTTGTATATTTTTGAATACTTTTAAACAAATCATTTTTTTTTATACCAATACCATCATCTATAATTCTAATTAAATCTAAACCATTGTTTAATATTTCAATTTTAATATTTAAAGAACCAGCATCTAAACTATTTTCTAATAATTCTTTTATAACATCATAACTACTATTTATTAATTCACCAGTAGTAATTTTTCTTATAGTTTTTTCAGGTAAAAATTTTATATTCATTTTTTTTACCTAATATTTTAACATACAAATATTATTTGTAAAATTTTCTATACCTAAATAAATATATTTAGCTATTTTATATTGATAAAATTTATTAATTAATTTTTTTTCCTCTATAGGATTACTAATATAACCAACTTCAATAAGTATTGAAGGTATATAAAATAAAGATAATATAAATAAATCTGCATACTGTAAATAATTTTTATGTAATATAACAGTATTACGAAATTTATTTAATATTTCAGACGCTAAATAAAAATTTAATTGACTTACTCTTTTATTTAAATCAAAAAATAAATAATTTAATTTCAAATTATTATTTTTATTTAATTTTAAAAATTTTTCTCTATTTATATATTTATATTTTTTTAATACTTCTAATAATCAAATAGAAGCACCTTTTATATATTTATTATTATAAATAGAATTTACATGTATAGATAAAAATAAATTTGCATTTTTAATACGTACTATACGTAAACGATCTTTCAATGAAACATAATTATCTTTATTTCTAATTAAAAAAACTTTAAATTTTTTATTTAAACTTAAAAGACTAAATAATTTTTTAGATATTAATAAATTAATATCTTTTTCTTTAGTTCCATTTATACCTATAGCACCAGGATCATGTCCACCATGTCCAGGATCTATAACAACATTAAATTGACATTTTTTTTTTGTATAAAAATTTGATTTAATATTTTTTTTAACATAATTCAAATCATTATATTTTTTTTTTTCTTTACCTAAAAAAAAATTATTTTTATGTAAAAAATTAAATTTTCCTTTACTTTCAACAAAAAAATTTGTAAATATATTTTTAAATAAAAAAAATAATAAAATTATAAAATAAAACATTAAAAAATTAAATCCAAAATATTTTTTCCTATAACGGAAAAAGATTTAATATATATAATACGTTTGTAATTACTTAAAAAATTAAAATAAAAACACAAATCAGAACAAGGTAACAAATTTAAAAATTTATCAGCTCATTCAACTAAACATATATTATCTCTATTAAAATAACTATATATATCAATATTAAATAATTCATTAGAAGATAAAATATTAAATAAATCAAAATGATATACTAAATAATTTTTACATTTATATTTATTTACTAACATATAATTAGGATTATTAACTAATCCAGAAAATCCTAAATTTTTTATTAACAACCTACATAAAAATGATTTATCTATACTACTACCACAAAAATAAAAATAAACAGGTTTTTTAATTAAAAAAAACAATTTATTAGTTAAATAAATAATATCTTTAATACAATTAACAAAAAAAAATTTTTTATTCATAAAATTATTAAATTAAGCGGAAAACGAGACTCGAACTCGCGACCTTAACCTTGGCAAGGTTACACTCTACCAACTGAGCTATTTCCGCAAAAATTATTACTTAAAAAATGTTTACGATAATATATTAATTCATTAACAGAATATTTTATATCTGCTAAAGCAGTATGATGTTTTTTTCTATCTAAATTTAATTTAACATTAGGAAATCATCTTATAATTAATTCTTTTAAAGTACTTACATCTATATATCTATAATTAAAATAAGATTCCAAATTAGGCATATATTTAAATAAAAACCTTCTATCTTGTGCTACTGTACTACCACATATAGGAGAAAAACCTTTTGGTACTCAATTTTCTAAAAAATCTATTGTTTTTAATTCTGCCTTATTCTCATTAATTAAACTATTTCTAACTTTATTAAGTAAACCAGTAGAAGTATGAATATTTAAATTTCATTCATCCATTTTATCTAAAAAAACATTTTTCTGAAATAAAATCATATTAGGACCTTCAGAAAGAATATTTAAATTACTATCTGTAACTAAAGTAGCAATTTCAATAATTCTATCCTTATCAGGATTTAAACCAGTCATCTCTAAATCTATTCAAATCAAATTTTTTTCATTACTAAAAATCATATAATTTTATAATATTTAATTTAACGGTACGAACGGGACTCGAACCCGTGACCCCCAGCGTGACAGGCTGGTATTCTAACCAACTGAACTACCGCACCTAAAATTTTCTGGCAGCGTCTTACTCTCACATAAGAAAAACCTACACTACCATCAGCGCTATAACATTTCACTTCTGAGTTCGGAATGGATTCAGGTGGTACTATTATGCTATTACCGCCAGAAAAATACTAAAACATTTTTAAGTTGTGAAGTTAAGCCTCACGGGTTATTAGTATTAGTTAGCTTAACATATTACTATGCTTACACATCTAACCTATCAACGTCATAGTCTATAACGACCCTTTAGGAAAAATTTTTTTCTGGGAAACCTAATCTTAGGGTAAGTTTCGCACTTATATGCTTTCAGCGCTTATCTTTTCTGTACTTAGCTACCAGGCAATGCTATTGGCATAACAACCTGAACACCATAGGTACACCCACTCCGGTCCTCTCGTACTAGGAGCAGATCCCTTCAAGTTTCCAACGCCTACGGCAGATAGGGACCGAACTGTCTCACGACGTTCTAAACCCAGCTCGCGTACCACTTTAAATGGCGAACAGCCATACCCTTGGGACCGACTACAGCCCCAGGATGTGATGAGCCGACATCGAGGTGCCAAACACCGCCGTCGATATGAACTCTTGGGCGATATCAGCCTGTTATCCCCGGAGTACCTTTTATCCGTTGAGCGATGGCCTTTCCACACAGAACCACCGGATCACTAAGACCTGCTTTCGCATCTGTTCGCGCCGTCACGCTCACAGTTAAGCCAGCTTATGCCTTTGCACTAAAATTACGATTTCCGATCGTAATTAGCTGACCTTTGTACTCCTCCGTTACTTTTTAGGAGGAGACCGCCCCAGTCAAACTACCCACCAGACATTGTCCTTATTCCGGATAACGGAATTAAGTTAGAATAATAAACACTAAAGGGTGGTATTTCAACGACGACTCCACAGAAACTAGCATTTCTGCTTCAAAGTCTCCCACCTATTCTACACATTAATATTCAATACTCAATATCAAGCTATAGTAAAGGTTCACGGGGTCTTTCCGTCTTGCCGCAGGTATACTGCATCTTCACAGCAATTTCAATTTCACTGAGTCTCGGGTAGAGACAGTCTGGCCATCATTATGCCATTCGTGCAGGTCGGAACTTACCCGACAAGGAATTTCGCTACCTTAGGACCGTTATAGTTACGGCCGCCGTTCACCGGGGCTTCAATTAAAAGCTTCAAATTTTATTTCTAACTTTCTTTATTAACCTTCCGGCACCGGGCAGGCATCACACCGTATACTTCCACTTTCGTGTTTGCACAGTGCTGTGTTTTTAATAAACAGTTGCAGCCAGCTATTATCTTAGACTAATTTCAGCTTAAAAAGTAAATTTTCTCACTTAATATTAGCGTGCCTTCTTCCGAAGTTACGGCACTATTTTGCCTAGTTCCTTTACCCGAGTTCTCTCAAGCGCCTTAGTATTCTCTACTTAACCACCTGTGTCGGTTTATAGTACGATTTGTTATTGTCTGAAGCTTAGAGAATTTTCCAGGAAGCATGGTATTAGTTACTTTAACTTTTTCAAGTCTAGTCATAATGCCTTAATATAATAATATTCGGTTTTTCCTAAATATCTATCTACACACTTAAACTAAGATACCTACACTTAGCTAACCTAACCTTCTTCGTCCTCCCATAGCAACAATACAAGTACAGGAATATTAACCTGTTATCCATCAATTACGCTTTTCAGCCTCATCTTAGGTATCGACTTACCCTGCCCCGATTAACGTTGGACAGGAAACCTTAGTTTTTCGGCGAGTAGGTTTTTCACCTACTTTATCGTTACTCATGTCAGCATTCGCACTTCTGATACCTCCAATATATTTCACAATATATCTTCAACAGCTTACAGAACGCTCCCCTACCCAATATACAAAAATAATATACTGTCGCAGTTTCGGTATATAATTTAGCCCCGTTACATCTTCCGCGCAAAACGACTCGACTAGTGAGCTATTACGCTTTCTTTAAATGATGGCTGCTTCTAAGCCAACATCCTAGCTGTTTTAGCCCTTTCACATCGTTTACCACTTAATTATAATTTAGGGACCTTAACTTGCGATCTGGGCTGTTTCCCTCTCCACACTGGATCTTAGCACCCAATGTGTGTCTCCTATGATAAAATTCTATCGTATTCGGAGTTTGCATCAGATTGGTAGACCGGTAAGATCCCCTAACTGAAACAGTGCTCTACCCCAATAGATTAATTCATAAGGCACTACCTAAATAGTTTTCGGGGAGAACCAGCTATCTCCCGGTTTGATTGGCCTTTCACCCCTAACCACAAGTCATCCGCTGATTTTTCAACATCAGTCAGTTCGGTCCTCCAATTAGTATTACCTAATCTTCAACCTGCTCATGGCTAGATCACCGGGTTTCGGGTCTATATCCTATAACTAATGCCCATTATCTAGACTCGGTTTCCCTACGGCTCCCTATTTTAAAAGTTAACCTTGCTATAAAATATAACTCGCTGACCCATTATACAAAAGGTACGCAGTCACATTTAAAAAAAAACAATGCTCCTACTGTTTGTACGTATACGGTTTCAGGTTCTATTTCACTCCCCTAACCGGGGTTCTTTTCACCTTTCCCTCACGGTACTAGTTCACTATCGGTCAATCAGTAGTATTTAGCTTTAGAGGATGGTCCCCCTATCTTCAAACAAGATTACACGTGTCTCGCTCTACTTAAAAGAATAAATAAAAATTTATATTTTTATATACAGGACTATCACCTTATACTGTTAATTTTTCCAAATTATTCTACTAATATAAAAATTTAATAAATATTCCTAGCTAATCCCATTTCGCTCGCCACTACTTAGGGAATCTCAATTGATTTCTTTTCCTCAGGATACTTAGATGTTTCAGTTCTCCTGGTTTACTTTATTAATCTATTTAATTCAATTAATAATAATATAATATTAATTATATTAGGTTAACCCATTCGGATATCATCGGTTAAACGCTTCATATCAGCTAATCGATGCTTTTCGCAGATTTGCACGTCCTTCATCGCCTCTGATTGCCAAGGCATCCACCATATACGCTTAATTACTTAACTTCACAACTTAAAAATGTCTCAAATTATATCAATTTTAAAAGAAAACGTCCCCTAGGGGATTTGAACCCCTGTTGTCGCCGTGAAAGAGCGATGTCCTAAGCCTCTAGACGAAGAGGACTTATAAAATCCATTTTAAAACACAATAAACAATTTATATGAACACCTACAAATATTTACCATTATAATAAGGAGGTGATCCAACCGCAGGTTCCCCTACGGTTACCTTGTTACGACTTCACCCCAGTCATGAATCACAAAGTGGTAAATGTCCTCTCATTAATTAAAATAAGTTAAACAATTTACTTCTTTTGCAACACACTCCCATGGTGTGACGGGCGGTGTGTACAAGGCCCGAGAACGTATTCACCGTGACATTCTGATTCACGATTACTAGCGATTCCAACTTCATGAAATCGAGTTGCAGATTTCAATCCGAATTAGGGCGTACTTTATGAGATTTGCTTACTTTTACAAGTTTGCTTCTCTTTGTATACGCCATTGTAGCACGTGTGTAGCCCTGGTCGTAAGGGCCATGATGACTTGACGTCATCCCCACCTTCCTCCAATTTATCATTGGCAGTTTTCTTTGAGTTCCCAGCTTTACCTGATGGCAACAAAGAATAAGGGTTGCGCTCGTTATAGGACTTAACCATACATTTCACAACACGAGCTGACGACAGCCATGCAGCACCTGTCTCAGCGCTCTCTAAAGCACTTCTATATTTCTATAAAATTCGCTGGATGTCAAGACCAGGTAAGGTTCTTCGGGTTGCATCGAATTAAACCACATGCTCCACCGCTTGTGCGGGCCCCCGTCAATTCATTTGAGTTTTAACCTTGCGGTCGTACTCCCCAGGCGGTCAATTTAACGCGTTAGCTACGAAAGCCATAAATAAATTACAACCTTCAAATTGACATCGTTTACAGCATGGACTACCAGGGTATCTAATCCTGTTTGCTCCCCATGCTTTCGCACTTTAGTGTCAGTATTCATCCAGAAGACCGCCTTCGCCACTGATATTCCTCCAGATATCTACGCATTTCACCGCTACACCTGGAATTCCATCTCCCTCTATGATACTCTAGCTTATCAGTTTCAAATATACTTCCTAAGTTAAGCTTAGGGATTTCATATTTGACTTAATAAACCACCTACATGCTCTTTACGCCCAGTAATTCCGATTAACACTCGCATCCCCCGTATTACCGCGGCTGCTGGCACGGAGTTAGCCGATGCTTCTTTTGTAAGTAACGTCAAATATATAAATTATTAATTTATACATCTTCTTCCTTACCGAAAGTACTTTACAACCCTAAGGCCTTCATCATACACGCGGCATAGCTGCATCAGGGTTTCCCCCATTGTGCAATATTCCCCACTGCTGCCTCCCGTAAGAGTCTGGACCGTATCTCAGTTCCAGTGTGGCTGATCATCCTCTCAGACCAGCTAAAGATCATAGTCTAGGTAAGCCTTTACCTTACCTACTAACTAATCTTGTCTAGGCTCATCTAAAGACATGAGGTCTTAAAAGATCCCCCACCTTTAATTATTTTTTCAAATAACATTATAAAGTATTAGCTAAAGTTTCCAATAGTTATCCTTCTTCTTTAGGTAGATTCCTAGATATTACTCACCCGTACGCCACTCGCCATCAAATAGTAAACTATTTATGTTGCCGTTCGACTTGCATGTGTTAAGCTTGCCGCTAGCGTTCAATCTGAGCCATGATCAAACTCTTCAAAACAAAACTACTATTCTATTTAATTTTTAAAAAACTAAAAACTAAATTTCTTTAATAATGTAAAATTGTAGGTGTTCATACAAATAATCTATTTTAAAAGAACTAAAAATAAAACATATAAACATAATATAACAAAAAAAAAAATAAAACAAGCTTTTTATTTTTTTTTTAAAAAAAATAATTAATCAGAAACAATATTAATAAAAAAATTAAACTTTTTCTTTTTATACAAAGAAATAACTATTTTATATTTAGATAAATATTTTAAAGAACCATTAGGTAAAATTATAAAATTTTTAGGAATATTATAATTAATTTTAGAAGATATAATTTTAGATATAAAATCAGAATTTATAGAACCAAATAATTTACCATTTTTACTACATTTAGATTTAATTAATAAAGGAGATAAAGAAATAATTTTTTCATATAAATTATTAATTTTACTTAATTCTTTTTTTTTAAATTTTATTATTAAAGTTAATTTTTCATTAATTTTTTCAATATTTTTTTTAGTAGCATATATAGCTTTATTATAAGGAACTAAATAATTTCTTGCATAACCAGACTTTACATTAACTATATTACCAACTTTACCTAATCTATTTTTATTTAACAAAATTATTTTTATCATTATAAAACCTAAATATTATTTATGTAAATCAGTATAAGCTAATAAAGCTAAATATCTAGCACGTTTAATAGATTTAGCTATTAACCTTTGATATTTAACAGATATACCTGTAACTCTACTAGGAATTATTTTATTACATTCTGTAATATAATTTTTTAATAAATCTAAATTCTTATAATCAATAATTTGTTTATTTTTACCTTTAAAAGGACATTTTTTTTTACGTTGACTAAATTTAAACATTAAATTTTAACCTAATAATTTAATAATTATTTACTACTAACATTCATAAATGAAGAATTTATAACAGATTTTTTAATCTTTAAAAACATAAATCTTAATATATTAAGATTTAATTGAAAATCAATTTTTAATTTATTCATTACATTAATATCAACTTCTATATTCATTAAAACATAATGTGCTTTATAATATTTTTTAATAGAATAAGCTAAATATCTCAAACCTCAATCTTCCAACCTATGTATTTTACCATTATTACTATTAACTATAAAAGAATAATGTTTAATAATATCATTAATATATATACTTTTATTAGGATAAACCATAAAAACTATTTCATAATGACGCATATAATATACCATATAAAAACTATATTTTACTACAAATACATTTTAAAAACTTAATTTTTTTTATTAATTTATCTACAGATAAATTATCTAAATCAATATGTAATATTATATCAAATATAATATTATGTTTTTTATTAAAACAAAAATTATTTTTAACTAAAAAATTTTTATCTTGAACACTAAAAATACTATCTTTATATTTTTTATTAAAAATATTAAAAATTAATTTAGGAAAACCTATTTTTTTTAAAATATCTAAATTAAAACTTTTATAACAAACACCATTTTTAATTTTATATAATAAAATAAGATTATAATCTTTAATAATATAATCAAAATAAACATTTTTAATTCTACATAAAATAGTATTTATATTAGTTAATTCATAAAAATGTGTTGCAAATAATAACATAGATCCAATAAATTTAACTATATAATATAAACATGATCAAGCTAATGATACTCCTTCAAAATAAGATGTTCCTCTACCCATTTCATCAATTAAAACTAAACTATTAAATGTAGCATTATTAATTATAGAAGAAATTTCATTTATTTCAACCATAAAAGTAGATTTATTATTTGTAATATCATCTGAAAAACCTATTCTAGTTAAAATTTTATCTATAGGTCCAACAACTAAAATATCAGCTGGTACATAAGAACCTATATAAGCCATAATACATATTAAAACTATTTGTCTCATATAAGTACTTTTACCACCCATATTAGGACCTGTAATTAATAAACACCTATTTTTTCTATCAAAAAAAATATCATTAGAAATAAAATTATTTATATTACATTCTATTATAGGATGCCTACCATTTACAATTTTTAATATATTAGAGGAAGTAAAAACTGGTTTTTTATAATTTAAAATATAAGATCTATCTAAAAAACTCATTAATACATCCAATTTAGATATATTATAAGAAATTATTTTTAAATAATTAATATTCTTCAAAATAATATCAACTATATTATTAAAAATATTTTTCTCTAAAAAATAAATTTTTCTTTTTAAATTTATTAATTTACTTTCATAAATTTTTAAATCAGGTATAACATATTTTTCAGAATGTTTTAAAGTACGTAATTTAATATAATAATCAGGAACTAAATTAGAATCAACTTTATTAACTTGAATATAATAACCATAAATATTACTATAATTTAAAAATAAACTCTTTATTTTAGTTTTTTTTTTCTCTTTTTTTTCAATAAATAAAATTTTTTTTTTATTATCTAATAATAAATAATATAATTTATCTAATTTATTACTATAACCTTTTACAATAATATTTTTTTTATCTAAATTAGGATCAGAAATAGAATCTTCAATAATATCAATAATATTTTTAATTAATTTTTTGTTAAACAAAAAAAAATCTATTATTTTAATATTACTTTTATATTTTAATAAAGATATAAAATTTAATATCTGAAATAAATAATTTTTCAAATTTATTAAATCTCTAGAAATAACAGTCCTTAAAGATATTCTACCTAATATTCTCTCAATATCACCTATCTTACTAAATATCAATCTTATTTTGATAAATTTAGATTTTAAAAAATCCATAATATTATGACGATTATATAACTCATTAACATTTCTAATAGGAAATAATATTCATCTTTTTAACATTCTTTTACCCATAGGAGTTACAACACTATCAAGAACATTTAAAAGAGTATTTTTATAATTACCTGAAATTGAATCAATTAATTCAAGATTTTTAATAGTATAAGAATCCATAAAAATAAATTTAGAATCACTTATTAATTTTAATTTATCAATATGACAAAAATCTACAAATTGAGTTAATTTAACATAATTTAAAATACATCCAGCAGAATTTATACCTAAATTATTTGATTGTATTCCAAAACAGCTTAAATCAGTAAGATTAAAATGATTTAATAAAATTAAATAATTTCTATTAAAATTAAATTTATCCTTAGATACATATTTAAAACAATTAAATCATTTTATATATTTTAAAAAAAAAAAATCTTTACAACAAATAATTTCTGAAGGATTAGTACTTAACAAATAATGTTTTAATCTTTCTAAACCATAAATTTCTATAATATAAAATCTACCTGAAGAAACATCTAAAAACGAATATCCAAAAATATGTTTATCATTTTTAGATCATATAGCAGCTATATAATTATCTTTTAAATTATCTAAAAATTTATCTTCACTAACAGTACCAGGAGTAATTATACGTACTACCTTTCTATTAATTAATTTTTTATTTAAATTATTTTTATCTATTACTTGATTACATAAAACAATAGATTCACCTAAATTAATTAATTTAGATATATATATATCTGAAGTACGCAATGGAATACCAGCCATAGGAACATCTTTTTGTTTAACAAATTTTTTTTTAGTTAAACTAATATTCAGTAAAAATGAAACTTTTTTAGCATCATCAAAAAAAAGTTCATAAAAATCACCAATTTGATAAAATAATAAAATTTTAGGATATTTTTTCTTAATTTTTAAATATTGTTTAATTATAGGTACCATATACTAACGTTTAGAATATTGTGGTCTACAACGAGATTTACGAAAACCATATTTTTTTCTTTCTACTTCTCTAGAATCACGAGTAATTAAACCTACATTTTTTAAAAGAATACGCAAATTACTATTATATTTTAATAAAACTCTAGTAATACCATGTCTTATGGCTATTACCTGACTAGAAATACCACCACCTTTAACAGTAATATAAAAATCAAATTTATCTATATAACTATAATCATTTATAATCTTAAAAGGATAAAAAATTACTAATCTCTTAATTTTATCTTTAAAATAATTTTTAAATTTATATTTATTAATTAAAATTTTACCTGTTCCTATATTCATAAAAACTCTAGCAGAAGAAGTTTTACGTCTACCTGTACTATACATTTAATTTTCCTCTTTATAAATTAATTAACATAGGTTTTTGAGCATATTGTTTATAATTTTTACCAGAATATATTTTAATTTTTTTTAATTTCTTACTAGATAATCTATTTTTAGGTAACATACCTTTTATAGCATGTTTAACTATAAATATAGGAGATTTATTAAACATATTCATATAACTAATACTTTTTAAATTTCCTACATAACCACTATGAAAATAATATTTTTTATCTTTAAACTTATTTCCAGTAACTAATATTTTAGAAACATTAATTAAAATAATATAATCACTATTATCTACATATGGTAAATAATCAGACTTATTTTTTCCTATTAATATAGAAACTATTTTACTAACTAATCTACCTAAAATTTTATTTTTTGCATCAATTAAATATCACATATTATTTACCAAATTAAATAAAAAATTAACTAATTTATACCACCTATAATCATAGAATCTATTTTTAAAGCAGGTTGACCTACACTAACAGGAACATTTTGACCATCTTTACCACACATACTATTACCATAATCATAACTTAAATTATTAGCTACCATACTAATATTATTCATAATATTCATTATAGAACCAATCAAAGTAGCTTCTTTAATAGGACTAGAAATTTTACCTTTTTGTATTAAATAACCTTCTGAAATAGTAAAAACAAATTTACCAGAAGTAATATCTACTTGACCACTAGATAAATTTGCTATATATATACCATAATCAACACTGCTAATTAAATCTAAAAAATTATATTTACCATTAATTAAATAAGTATTAGTCATTCGAGGTATAGGTAAAAATGCATAAGATTCTCTTCGAGCATTAGATGTAGAACATAAATTCATTAATCTAGCATTAAATTTATCTAAAATAAAAGATTTTAAAATACCATCTTTAATAAGAATATTTTTTTTACCTAAAACACCCTCATCATCAATATTAAAAGAACCCCTTAAACCACATATAGTACTATCATCCACAATAGTACATAATTTAGAAGCTACTTTTTTTCCTAAAAAACTAGAATAAACTGATATATTTTTACGTATAAAATCTCCTTCTAAACTATGACCAACAGCTTCATGTAATAATATACCTGGAGATCCAGAACCTAATACTACAGGTAATTTACCTGCAGGAGAATTAACAGCATATAAATTATTCATACCTATTCTAATTGCTTCATCAGCTCAATATTTAACAATAGATAAATTTTTATAACTTTTAGTAATTAAATCTTCATATAAATAACAACCTCCTCCACCACTAAAACCAATTTCTTGAACATGATCTTTTTCTAATTTTACTCTAATAGATAAACTTATTAATGGTCTAATATCACCTATAAAAACACCATCAGTTGAAACAATTAATACTAACTTAAAATTACTAATTAAATTTAAAGATACATAATTAACATAAGAATTACTTTTTCTAATATAATTATCTAAATATAATAATAATTCAATTTTATTCTTATTTGAAAAAAAATTTAAAGAAGAATATTTTTTATAATTTATTATATTTTCAGAAACAAAAGAAAAAATATTTTTGTCAATTCAATATTTTTTAAAATGAATATATTTAATTTTATTAATTAAATTACTTATAGATTTAAAACTAATATCATTAGAATAACTAAAACTAGTTTTATCTCCTGATATTATTCTTACCCCTACACCATTATCAATATCAATAAAACCATTTTTAATAATTTTTTCTTCTAAAAATATAGATTCTGTAGTAGAATTTTGAAAAAATAAATCACCATAACTAGAACCTTTAATACATAAATCAGATATTAAATCTAATATATTATTTTTAGATATATTATTTTTTACTAAAATATTTTCATATACTAAACTAATCATTTTATCACTCTATATTATTTAAATAACTATTTAAAAAAAAATAAACCTTTGTTTAATAAAATATTTACTATTAAATATCACAAAAAACCATCAAAAATAGAATTTATAAAAATATAATTATTTATATAATTATTTAAAATAAAATTATCAATTCGAAAAGATATCGTTCTAATTAAAAAAGAAAAAAATATTACAAAAAAAAAATCTTTTAAAAAAAAAGAAAATATAATATTTTTTTTTAAAAAATATATTATATAAGTAGATAAAAAATATACTAAAAAACTTCTACCTAAAAAAAAATCTCAATAAATATCATATAAAAAAGACCAACAAAAAATAAATAAAACATTATTCTCCCAATTATTTATATTTATAATATATATATAATATATATACAATAAAGAAGTTTTAATATTTAAAATATCATTTAAAATGATAAAAAATAAATTCATATACTTAAACATTAGTTGTATAAAAAACCAAAACTTAAATTACTTAATTCTAAAAAATATTTTACATAAACCATAATAGTACCATAATTAAAATTTAAATAAATACTATCTACTACTCCAATAGGATAACCAGAAAAAGAATAATTATTTACTTGAGGTATAATAACTATATCACCAATTTTAACATCAGTACCAAAAGTAAAATCATCAATTCTCATATAATTTTCACAACCAAAACCCAAAATAATAGAATTTAAATTATTTCTTAAAATACTAATAGGAAAACTACTATTAGTATTACATATTAATTGTACTTTACTAAAATTATTACCAGAATAAATAACTTTTCCTAACATACCTACATGATTAAATAATAAACTACCATATTTAATATTAAAATTTTGTGCATGATTTATAATTATTTCATCCATATTATTAAAATGATAAAAAAAAATTTTTACAATAAAAAAATCTCTTTCTTTTTTTTTAAATAAAGGAAAATTTAATATTTTACGAAAATAATTATTTTCTAATTTAAGAAAATTAGAATATAGTATTTTTTTTTTAAAAAATAAATTTTCTTTTTTTAAAAAAATATTTTCATTATAAATTTTTTTAAAATTTCTAAAAAATAATATTTTATTATCTATAAAAAAAAATAAATTATCAAATATATAATAATATAAAAAAATAAATTTATTAGTATAAAAACGAATTTTATTTGAAAAATGATAATAAAAATCAAAAAATAATAAAAATATAGCAAAAAAAATAAAAAATAAAAAATACAAAAAACTACTATCTTTTTTTAAAAACATAAAATATAATTGAACATATTATTCATTACTAAATAAATCACCATCGTGAATATCTATCATTTCTAATGCTTTTCCACCTCCTCTAGCAACACAAGTAAGAGGATCATCAGCAATAATTACTGGAATACTAGTTTCTTCAATTAACAAACGATCCAAATTTTTTAATAATGCTCCTCCACCAGTTAATACCATACCTCTTTCAGATATATCTGAAGCTAACTCAGGAGGACATTGTTCTAATGCAACCATAATAGCACTTATTATACCACTTAAAGGTTCTTGTAAAGCATCTAAAATCTCATTAGAATTTAATATAAAACTTCTAGGTACTCCTTCTGCCATATTTCTACCTCTAACCTCTATTTGCTTAATATTAGAACAAGGATAAGCAGAACCTATCTCATGTTTAATTCTTTCTGCAGTAGCTTCACCAATTAATGAACCATAATGTTTTCTTATATAACTTATAATAGATTCATCAAATCTATCTCCTCCTATTCTTACCGAAGAAGAATAAACTACACCATTTAAAGAAATAACTGCTACTTCAGTAGTTCCACCACCTATATCAACAACCATAGAACCAGTAGCATCTGAAACCGGTAAATTAGCACCTATAGCAGCTGCCATAGGTTCTTCAATTAAAAAAACTTCTCTTGCACCAGCACCTAAAGCAGATTCTTTAATAGCTCTACGTTCTACCTGTGTAGCTCCAACAGGAACACAAACTAAAACACGAGGACTAGGTCTCATAAAACTATTAGTATGAACTTGCTTAATAAAATATTGTAACATTTTTTCAGTAATAAAAAAATCAGCTATAACACCATCTTTCATAGGTCTAATAGCAGAAATATTACCTGGTGTTCTACCTAACATTTGTTTAGCTTGATGTCCAACAGCAGCAACAATTTTAGAAGAACCAATTTTATCTTGTCTTATAGCAACTACAGAAGGTTCATTTAAAACAATACCTTTATTTTTAACATAAATTAAAGTATTTGCTGTACCTAAATCTATAGATAAATCATTAGAAAAAATACCACGAATTTTTTTAAACATTATATTTTATTTCCTAACTAAATATTAAATTAAATAGATTTTACTAAATAATACAAATATATTAAAATATATATCTACAAATAAATTTAAAATTATATATATTACAATTATATTATAATATTTATTATTTATATTTTTTTTTTAAAAAAAAATAATAATTTGAAATTTTAAAATAATAAATAATATCACTTTTAAAAATTATAAAAATAAAATAATATGTACGCTATAATAGAAACTGGTGGTAAACAATATAAAATTAAAGAAAGAGATTATATTGTAATAGAAAAAATTAAAAAAAAAAAAAAAACTATTCAATTCAAAAAAATTATTTTAATATTTAATAATAAAAAAATAATAACAAAAAAAAAAGATTTAAATTCTTTTATTATAAAAGGTAAAATAATTAAAAATATAAAAAACAAAAAAATAAAAATATTAAAATTTAAAAGAAGAAAACATTATAAAAAAACACTAGGACATAGACAAAAATTACAAAAAATTAAAATTTATTCAATAAAAAAAAAATAAATGGCACACAAAAAAGCTGGTGGATCAACTAAAAATGGAAGGGATTCTCATTCCAAAAGATTAGGATTAAAACATTTTGGAGGAGAAATTATAAATGCTGGTAATATTATTATTAAACAAAGAGGAACAAAATTTCATGCTGGAATAAATGTAAAATGTGGTAAAGATCATACATTATATGCAATTAAAAGAGGAAAAATAAAATTTAAAACACAAGGAATAAAAAAAAAAAAATTTATTCATATAATAGAAAATTAATATATTTAAAAAAAATATAATTTAAATAATATTAAAAATCATATAAAAATAATAAAATAAAGGATAAAAATGAAACGAATATTAATGACACTAAAAGGAGAAAAAAAATTATATAAAAAACTAAAATATTTAAAAGAAATTAAAAGACCTTTAATAATATGTGCTATATCTAAAGCAAGAGAATTTGGAGATTTAAAAGAAAATTCTGAATATCATTCAGCCAAAGAAGAACAAATAATATGTGAAAAAAAAATTAAAGAAATAGAAAACAAATTATTTTATGCACATATAATAGATATATCAAAAAACAAAAATAAAAATAAAATAATATTTGGATCATTAATTACTTTAATAAATTTAAAAAATAACAAAAAATTTACCTATAGAATAGTAGGTGATGATGAAGCAAATATTAAAAAAAGACTTATATCTATAAATTCTCCATTAATAAAAAAAATATTGGGAAAAAAAAAGAAAGATATAATATCTTTAAAAACATTTAAAGGAAAAATAAAATATAAAATTTTAAATATAAAATAATAAAATAATGAAAAAAAAAATATGAAATAATATTATTAAAAAAGATAAATACATAAAATTAAAAAATAAAAAAAAAATTATATCAAGATCATATTTTAAACTTAAAGAAATAAATCAAAATTATCATATAATAAAAAAAAATGATAATATAATAGATTTAGGTTGTTATCCAGGAGGATGAACACAATATTTAATTAAAAAAAAAAAAAAATTAGGAAAAATATTCAGTTGCGATATTAAACCTATAAATAAAAAAATTAAAACCAAATTTATATCAGGAAATATATGTAAAAAAAAAATATTTAATAAAATAATTAAATATACAAAAAAATATAAAATAAATAATATATTATCTGATATATCACCAAATATTACAGGAATTAAAGAAATAGATAATCCTAAATTTAAAAAAATAATTAAAACAATTTTAAATTTATGTAAAATTAAACTAAAAAAAAAGGTAATCTGATTATAAAAGTTTTTTTAGGTGAAATTTTTTCTTATGTTATAAAAAAAATTAAAAAACTATTTAAAATTATAAAAATTAAAAAATTAGAATCTTCACGTAATTACTCTAAAGAAATATATATAATAGCATTATATTATAAATGGAATTTTAAATAAATATATCAAATTTTATGATAAAAAATTTATTTTTTTGAATAATAATTAGTATAATAATGTTATCATCATTACAAAATATAGGACAAAAAAAAAATTATCCTAAAAATGAATATTCAAATTTTCTATCAGATATAGAAAAAAATAAAATAAGAGAAATTCAAATAAATGGTAAAGAAATTAGCGTAATAAAAAAAAATCATCAAAAATATATAACTTATATACCAATAAATGATCCTAATTTATTAAAAAAAATAACAAATAAAAAAATTTTAACTAGTAGTACTTCAATAGAAGAACCTAATTTTTTTACATCTATTTTCGTATCATGATTACCTATAATACTTTTAACAGGAATATGAATATTTTTAATAAAACAAATACAAAATAGTGGTAAAGGAACATTTTTATTTGGAAAAAATAAAGCTAAAATTTTAAACAAAAATAATATAAAAACTAAATTTAAAGATGTAGCAGGATGCAATGAAGCTAAAGAAGAAGTTAAAGAACTAGTTGATTTTTTAAAAACACCAGATAAATTTAAAAAATTAGGAGGTAAAATACCTAAAGGAATATTAATGATTGGTCCACCAGGAACTGGTAAAACATTATTAGCAAAAGCTATAGCTGGAGAAGCACAAGTACCATTTTATAGTATTTCAGGATCAGATTTTGTAGAAATGTTTGTTGGAGTAGGAGCATCTAGAGTAAGAAATATGTTTCATCAAGCTAAAAATAATTCTCCATGTATAATTTTTATAGATGAAATAGATGCTGTAGGAAAAAAAAGAAGTATAAATATTAATAGTGGACATGACGAAAGAGAACAAACACTAAACCAAATGTTAGTAGAAATGGATGGATTTGATAGTAACAAAGGAATTATAATTATTGCAGCTACAAATAGACCAGATATATTAGATCCAGCACTATTACGTCCAGGTAGATTTGATAGAAGAATAATAATAGATTTACCAGATATTAAAGGAAGAAAACAAATAATTAAAATACATACTAAAAATATACCATTAAATAAAAATGTAAATATTGAAATACTAGCAAAAAGTACTCCAGGATTTTCAGGAGCAGATTTACATAATTTAGTTAATGAAGCTACATTATACGCAGCAAAAAAAAATCTTTCAAATGTATCTATGATAGAATTTGAACAAGCTAAAGATAAAATTATGATGGGTACAGAAAGAAAATCTTTAATAATAACTAATAAACAAAAAGAATTAATTGCATATCATGAATGTGGTCATGCAATAGTAAGTCAAATAGTTCCTGAACATGATCCTATTCATAAAATAACTATTATACCTAGAGGTAAAACATTAGGAACAACATTTTTTCTACCTAAAAATGATAATTTAAATTTAAATAAAAAACAATTAGAAAGTAAAATATCTACATTATATGGTGGAAGAATAGCAGAAGAAATTATATATGGAAAAGAAAATATTTCAATAGGTGCAAGTAATGATATTAAAATTGCTTCTTCAATAGCAAGAAATATGGTTACTAAATGAGGTTTTTCTAAAAAAGTAGGTCCACTATTATGAATAGATAATAATGAAAATATTAATAATTATTCAAATATAGAAAATGTATTTATTTCTAATTATATGTCCAAAATAATTGATAAAGAGATTAGTAAAATAGTCAAAAAAAATTATTTAAGAGCTAAAAAAATACTTTTTAAAAATATAAATTTATTACATAAAATGAAAAAAAAATTAATTAAATATGAAACTTTAAATAAAAAAGACATTAAAAAAATTATTTTTTATAAAAAATTTAATAATTCTATTTAAAAAATAAAAAATATTTTAATGAATAAAATTTTTATAAAAAATTATTTAAATTAAATTAATTTAAAAGGATAAATATGTATAAAATATTTCTAACAATATTTTTTATTGTTTGTATATTACTAATATCATTAATTATTTTTACTCCTAGTAAAAATAATATTATAGAATCATCTTTTGATAATAATAACATTATTACAACAAAATATTTTAAAAATACATTAAATAACATAATTATAATATTTATTATATTATTTTATTTAACATCTTTATTATTAAATATAATAAATAAACAATAATATCATTTTAAACAATTAAATATTAAATACCGGGATGGTGAAATAGGTAAACACGCTATCTTGAGGAGATAGTTTTTTTTTTTAAAATACGGGTTCGAATCCCGTTCCCGGTAAAAAAAATAATATAACAAAATTTTTATATTATATATATCCAATATATAATAAATTAATTTACTAATAAAAATTATTTTTCTTTTAAAAATTATCTTTAAATAATTTTTTAAATAAACTTCTATATTAATATACTTTTAAATATATTTAAAAATAAAATACTCTATAGTATAAATTTAATTGAGGCAGCTAGAATGAATAAAGAAATTTTAGCAGTTGCAGAAGCTGTATCAAATGAAAAATCTTTACCTAAAGAAATAATATTTAAAACATTAGAAAACGCATTAACTACAGCAATAAAAAAAAAATACAACAAAGAAATAGATATAAAAATAAATATTAATAGAAAAAGCGGTTCTTTTAAAGTATATAGAAGATGAATAGTAGTAAAAAAAATTAAAAAACCATACAAAGAAATAACATTTAAAAAAGCTATTTATAAAAATAAAAATATTAAAATAGGAGATATAATAAAAAATAAAATAAAATTAGAAAAATTTGATAGAATAACTACTCAAACAGCAAAAAAAATAATTATAAAAAAAATACGTAAAATAAAAAAATTAATTATATTAAAAAAAATTAAAGAAAAAAAATATCATATTATAACAGGATATGTTAAAAAAATAAATAAAAAATATATTTCTATTAATATAGGATCAAACATTAAAGCAACACTTTTTAAAAAAAATATGATTAAAAAAGATAATTTTAAAATAGGAGATAAAATTAAAGGAATAATATATTATATTAAAAAAATAAAAAAAAAATGAAAAATTTTTATAACAAGATTAAACAATAAAATATTAATAGAACTATTAAAAAAAAATGTACCAGAAATTAAAAAAAAAATTATAAAAATTAAATCTATATCCAGAAAACCAGGTCTAAGATCAAAAATAGCAGTAAATACAAAAAATTTACATATAGATCCAATAGGAGCATGTATAGGACTTAAAGGATTAAGAATAAAATCTATATCTAATGATCTATCCGGAGAAAAAATAGATATAATTTTATGAAATGAAAATCCAAAAAAATTTGTTATAAATTCTTTATTACCTGCAAAAATTTCCAATATTAAAGTAAATAAAAAAAAAAAAACTATGGATATAAATGTAAAAATTGAAAATTTAGCTAAAACAATAGGTAAAAATGGTCAAAATATAAAATTAGCATCTAAATTAACAGGATGAAATTTAAATATAATAACAAAAAAAATAAAATAATTTCTAAAATATTAATAATATATTTTATAATAACATGTATAAAAAAAAAATAAATAAAAAATATAAAAAATTAAGAAAAAAAAAAAGTTTTTATATAAAAAAAAAAAATAAAAAATATATCTCAAAAAATAAAAAAAATATATTTTTTTCTAAAAAAAAAAAAATAAACAGAAAAAAACAACAAAAAAATATTAAAAATAAAATTAAAAAAAAAAAAAAACAAATAAAAAAAAATAATTACATTAAAAAACATCATAATATAATAAAAAAAAAAAATAAAAATATTATTAATACTACCAAAAAAATTAAAATATACAAAAGACCACCCATTATATCTATAATGGGACATGTAAATCACGGAAAAACATCATTAATAGATTATATTAGATCTACAAATATAACAAAAACAGAAAAAGGAAATATTACACAATATATAAATGCTTATTATATAAATAATAAATTTGGTAATATTACTGTACTAGACACTCCAGGACATTCTATATTTACTAATATGAGATCTAGAGGAATAAATATAACAGATATTATATTATTAATAATATCTATAGATGATGGAATAATGCCACAAACATTAGAAATAATTAATTATTCTAAAAAATATAAAATTCCTATTATTATAGGTTTATCAAAAATAGACAAAACAAATTATCTTAATAATATTAATATAATAAAAAAAAAAATTAGTAAATATAATTTAATACCTAAAGAATGAGGAGGAAAAACTTTTTTTATAAAATTTTCAGTAAAAAATAAAAAAGGTATAAATAATATTTTTAATGCTATAAATAAAGAAAGCAAAATACTTAATTTAAATACTAATATAAATGACTATGCATCAGGTTTTATTATAGAATCTAGTATAAATAAACAAAAAGGTATTATTACTAACATACTAATAAAAAATGGTAAATTAAAAATAGGAGATTTAATAATTTCTGAAACACATTTTGGTAAAGTAAAATCTATATTAAACGATAAAAAAGAAAAAATAAAATATGCTTTACCATCTATGCCAATAGAAATTTTAGGTTTATCAGAAATTTCTTTACCAGGAAAAAAATTTATAGTTGTAAAAAATAAAAAACAAGCTAAAAAAATTATAAAAATTAAAAATAAAAATACTATTTTTAAAAAAAAAAATATAGAAAACTTATTTCTTTCAAAAAAAAATAAAAAAATAAATATATTATTAAAAACTGATGTATATGGAACTTTAGATACTATAAAAAAAAATATAAAAAAAAAATTCAAAAATAAAATTAAATTTATTTATTCTAATGTAGGAAATATAAATGAAAATGATTTTATATTAGCAAAAACAAGTAAATCTATAATATTTGCATTTAATGTTTTAATAGATGATTCAATAAAAAACAAAAAAAATATATACAATATAAAAATATATTTTTTTGATATAATTTATAAATTAATCAAAAAAATTAAAAAAATTGTTAAAAAAACAAATAAAAATACTAATAATAATATTATAGGAAAAGCAAAAGTTAAAAATATTTTTAATATATCTAAAAAAAATACTATTATTGGTTGTATAGTAACTGAAGGTAAAATCAAAACATTTTATCCTATACAAATAAAAAGAAATAAAATTATAATTTATAAAGGAAAAATACAATCACTTAAAAGATTTAAAAAAAAAGTTAAAATAATTAAAAAAGGAATTGAATGTGGAATACATATAAAAAATTTTACTAAAATAAATACAGGAGATATTATAGAATGTATAAAAAAAAACAGTAAAAAAACTTTAAAATGAAAAAAAAAATAAAATTATATAAAAAAATTCAAAAAATTAAAAAAAAAATTATTCAATTAATATTTAATAAATATAATTATATAATAGGAAAAAAAAATATATTAAGTATTAACTATATTAAAGTAGCAAAAAATTTTTCATATATATATATATATATAAATTTTATTAATCAAAAAAAAACTAAAATTATTAAAAAAATAATTAAAAATTTACAAAAATGAGATATAAATATAAAAAAAAAAATAAATATAAAATTATCATCAAAAATACTATTTAAATATGATAAATTTAATATTAAAATAAATAAATTATTTAAAAAAATTCAATTAGCGAATAAAATATCAAATTTATAATAAATATTATAAAAATAAAAAATATTATATATTTACTTTTTTTTAAAAAAAATAACAAAAGGAAAAAAAAATGAAAAAAATAGTACTTATAAGACATGGTGAAAGTATATGAAATAAAAAAAATATTTTTACAGGATGAACAGATGTAAAATTATCTAAAAAAGGAATTAAAGAAGCAAAAAATGCCGGTATAATATTAAAAAAAAACAATTTTTATTTTAATTATGCATACACTTCTTATTTAAAAAGAGCAATACACACCTTATGAAAAATTTTATACAAACTAGATTTAGTATGAATAAAAACTAAAAAAACTTGAAAATTAAATGAAAGACATTATGGAAATTTACAAGGATTAAATAAAGAAAAAACATCTAAAATATATGGAAACAAAAAAGTTTTAGAATGAAGAAGAAGTTATACTATTAAACCACCTCAAATTACACATAAAAGTAAAAAATTTCCAGGTAAAGAAATAAAATATCAAAAAATAAAAACAAATAAAATACCTTTAGGAGAAAGTTTATTAGATACATATAACAGAGTAATACCATATTGAAAAAAAAATATTATACCAAAAATAAAAAAAAATTTATCTATAATAATAGTTGCACATGGTAACTCATTAAGAGCATTAATAAAATATTTAGATAAAATATCAGATAAAAAAATTGTTGAATTAAATATTCCTACAGGAATACCATTAATATATGAATTTAAAAATAATTTAAAAATAAAAAATAAATTTTATCTTAAATAAAATAAAATGGCCCTTATTGGATTCGAACCAATGACCAAGCGATTATGAGTCGCTTGCTCTACCCCTGAGCTAAAGGGCCATATACAACTATTAATACTAACAAAAAAAACATTTAAATTCAAGTAAACAAAAATTTTATTTTTTAATTTTAATAACTTTTACCATAGCTGGTCTAAGTAATCTTTTGTTTAAAATATAACCATCTTGTAATATTTCAATAACTAAATTATCTTTAACATTATTTTTTTTAGATTCTATTACTGAAACAGCTTGATGAAAATTAGGATCAAAATCAACATTAATTTTATTAATAACAGATATACCAAAATTTTTTATAACAGATAAAAAATTTTTTAAAGTCAATTTTAAACCTTCATAAGTAATTTTAATATCTAACTTTTCATTTTTACTAACTTTTAAAGCATTTTTTAAATTATCTATAACTGGTAAAAGATTTCTAGAAAATTTTTCTAAAGAATATTTATATATATTTTCTATATTAATTTTATTACGTTTATTCATATTATCTATATCAGCTTTACAACGTAAATTTATATTTTTATTTTTTTTTTTTAATTTAAATATTTTTTTTTTAAATTTATTAATTATCTTATCTTTATAAGATATTTTTTTTTTATATTTACAAAATTTTTTTTTTAAATCTTTAATAAAAAAACATTTTTTTTTATTTATATAAATATTTTTTTTAATTTTATTATCATTTTCTTTATTACTATTTTTTTTTTCAACCATATAAATACTCCAATATAAATTAACAAGTATAATAAATAATATTAATAATTATATATCACAAAAACAAAATTATTATAATAAAATAAATTTACATTAAATTTTTTTAAAAATATTAATTTTATATAAATAAATTAATAAAAATGAAAAAAACAATATTAAAAAACAAAAAAATTAATTTATATTACACAATAATAAAAAAATACCAAGCAGGTATAATTTTATATGGATGAGAAGTACAAGCAATAAAAAAAAAAAATATTAATATAAATAATAGTTACATTAAAATTAACAAAAATAATATTCCTTACTTAATAGGAGTAAAAATATCTCCATTACAAAATATAAACAAAAAAAATAAAGAAAGAAAAATAAAAATTTTGTTAAAAAAAAAAGAAATTATATCAATAAAAAATAAAATAAAAACTAAAAAATATACACTAATTTCTTTATCTTTAATTATTAAAAAATCATGATATAAAATAATTATTGGTTTATCAAAAGGAAAAAAAAAATATGAAAAAAAAAAATATATAAGAAATAAAAAATTTAAAAAAAAAATTGATTTATAAAAATATAAAATATATAATATATATGGGGCTGTTTAGGATTTGACAAAATATACAAATTTTAATGTGCATGTCGAGGTACGGTAGGTCCGCGTAAAAAACCGTAAAATTTAGTTGCAAAAGATTATAATTACGCTTTAGCAGCATAAAAACTGTAAAGTCATTTTTTATAAAAATTTTTCTCTTTTATTTTATAGAAAATGTTTTTAAAAAGAGATAATTTATAGAGGTTTACATCTATAAATTCTAAAAAAAGTAAACTAATTAATTATTTATTTTTTTTATTTTAAAAAATTAATGAATTTAAAATAAAATAAACATGTAGATCAAAAAAAAGAGTTGTTTTGGACACGGGTTCGAATCCCGTCAGCTCCATTAAAATTATATAAAGGTAATTAGCTCAGTGGTAGAGTGTCTCTTTTACAAGGAGAAGGTCAATGGTTCAATTCCATTATTACCTATAAAAAAAATATTTATTTAATTAAAAACTAAATATTTTTTATTATAAAATAAATCTAACAAAGAAACACTAATATCTCTATGACTCAATTTAGAAAATTCTATAATTTTATTTAAAAAATCATTATAAAATTTTTTTTTATTACTATTTCTATAAAAATTATTTTTAATTAAATAAGTTAATTTATTAATACGATAATTAATTAAAAACTTATTATCTGGAATATTAATTTTTTTAATTTTAGATTTTATATGTTTTTCAACATAATAAAGAAATCTTTTATTTTGAAAATTTAAAAACAAAATAGTTTTACCATATTTTCCAGCTCTTCCTGTTCTTCCTATACGATGAATATAAGATTCAATATCAGTAGGTAAATCATAATTAATTACTAAACTAATATTTTTAATATCTAAACCTCTAGAAGCAACATCTGTAGCAACCAAAATAGATATTTTAAAATTTTTTAAATCATACAATATTTTTTCTCTTAATTTTTGATTCATATCACCATTAAAAGCTGAACAAGAATAACCTCATTTTTCTATTATACTAGATAATTTTAATGTATATAATTTAGTATTAACAAATATAATAACACTTGAATAATTTTCAACTTCTAAAAATTTCATTAAAACATCTAATTTATTTTTTCAAGAATTAACTAAACAATAATATTGTTGAATACTTTCTGGTAATACATTATTTTTAGATAAATTTAATATTATTTCTTTAGGTTTATACATAAATCTACCAACAATTTTTTTAATTGTTAAAGGCATAGTAGCAGAAAATAAAGCAGTTTGATGTTTATTCTTAATATAAGAAATAATTAATTCTACATCTTTAATAAAACCCATACGTAACATTTCATCAGCTTCATCAATAACTAAAAATTTTAACAAAGAAATATCTACCATTCTTTTTTTTAAATAATCTAATAATCTTCCTGGAGTAGCAACTATAATATGAGGTTTACTTTTTAATCCTAAAATTTGAATACTATATTTTTGTCCACCATATAAAGATAATATTCTAATTTTCCTATTATATTGGGAAAAAATTTTAAATGTATTAGTAATTTGTATATTTAACTCTCTAGTAGGAACTAAAATTAAAACTTGAATATTAAAATAATTAATAATAATATTATTTAATATTGGCAATACAAAAGCAGCAGTTTTACCACTACCTGTTTTAGCTATACCTAAAATATCATAACCTTTTAAAAAATATGGTATACATTTAAACTGAATATCAGTAGGTTTTTTATAACCTAATCTATAAATAATATTTAATATTTCATTTTTTAACTTAAAATAATCAAAATTATAACATTTATTATTAACATTAACCATTTAAATTCTCTATAAATAAAAAACAATATAAAATAAATAATTTTACTTTATATCTTTAATACCTAATTTTATTTTACCATCATTACTTATACTTAAAACTTTTACATAAATATTTTGTCCTAACTTAAAAAAATTATGAATATTTCTATTTTTATTCATAAAAATATTAGATATATGTATTAATCCTTCTTTATTATTTAAAAAAGATACAAATATACCAAAATTAACTATCTTAGTTATTTTACCTAAATAAATATATCCTATTTTAATTTCTTCAGTAATTTTTTTAATACTATTTATAACCTTTTTAACATTTAATTTATCATAAGAAACTATATTAACAGTACCATCATTATTAATTTCAATAGAACAATTATATTTTTCAGTCAAATTTTTAACTACTGAACCTCCTTTTCCTATAACATCTCTAATTTTATTAACTTTAATTTTAAATTTATATATTATAGGAGCAAAACTAGATAAATAACTTCTAGGATAATATATAATAGAATTCATTTTTTCTAATATAAATAATCTAGATTGTTTAGCTCTATCTAAAGAAAAACTAATACTTTCACAATTTATACCTTTAATTTTCATATCCATTTGTAAAGCTGTAATACCATTTAATGTTCCTATAACCTTAAAATCCATATCTCCTAATCTATCTTCATCACCTATAATATCAGATAAAATTATATCTTTATTTTCAGTTTTTATTAAACCCATAGCAATACCAGCTACATGACAAGAAATAGGTACACCAGAATCCATTAAAGCCAAAGATGCACCACACACAGAAGCCATAGAAGAAGAACCATTAGACTCTAAAATATCAGAAACAATTCTAATTGTATAAGGAAATTTATCAATATTAGGTAATACATATAATATACCTTTTTTAGCTAAATATCCATGACCTATTTCTCTACGTTTTAATATACCAATATTACCTATTTCTCCAACAGAATAAGGAGGAAAATTATAATGAAAAATAAATCTATCTACACGTTCACCTCAAAAAATATCATCAAAATTTTGTGCATCCTTAGAAGTACCTAAAGTTACTGTAACTAATGCTTGTGTTTCTCCTCTTGTAAATAAAGATGAACCATGTACTCTTTTAGGTAAAAAACCTATTTTAATATCTATATCTCTTATATCATCAATATTACGATTATCTATACGTTTACCATATTTTAATAACTTATTAATAATAATTTCTTTTTCTATTTCTAATAATCTATTAAAAATTAAAAAACTATTTATTTTATCTTTTTCATTTAAATTTAAAAATAAATTTTCTTTAATTATATTTAAACTATATTCTCTTTTTTGTTTATCTAAATGAGAATAATATATTTCCTTAAAACTACGAAAACAATAATTATTAATATAATCAATACTTTCTTTAGAAAGAAATTTATTTAAATAATCTAATTCACCATCTAAATTTCTAAAATTTACTTTACTAGAAAAAAAATTAATATTTTTTATTAAATTTAAATAATTATCAAAACCAAAACAAATACCATTAACTATATCTGTTTCATTTAAATTTTTTGAAGAAGCATCAATCATAAATATACCTTGTTCATTACCAGAAATAACTAAATTTAATTTACTTAAATTCATTTCTGATAAACTAGGATTTAATATATAAGAATTATTTATAAAACCTACTCTAGCTACTCCAATAGGTTTTAAATGTGATATACCTGATATACTTAAAGCAGCAGAAGTTCCTATTATAGAAATAATATCTGTACTAATTTGAGGATTAACAGATATAACATTAACTACTATTTGAATATTATTAAAAAAATTTTTATTAAATAAAGGACGTATAGATCTATCTATTAATCTGGATGTAATAATTTCTATATCACTAGACCTACCTTCTCTTCTAAAAAAACCACCAGGAATTTTACCTACAGAATAAAATTTTTCTTGATAATAAACACTTAAAGGTAAAAAATTACTTTCTAAATTTACTTTATTATCAAAAACAAATGTAACTATAACAACAGTATCATCCATACTAGCAATTATAGAAGAAGTAGATTGACGAGCTATAAAACCTGTTTCTAATTTTATTAAATTTCTTCCATATTTAAATTCTAAAACATTATATTCCAACAAAACTATATACCTTTTATTCCTGAAAATATTAATTAAAATTTATTTTATATATTTTTAAAAACATTAACTACGTAATTTTAATTTTTTTATTAAAAAATAATATTTATCTATATTAGATAATTTAATATATTTTAAAATACGACGACGTTTAAAAATTAATTTTAAAAGTCCTCTTTTACTATGAAAATCTTTTTTATAAGTAGAAATATGTTTTTGTAACCTAAAAATTCTATAAGTTAATAATATTACTTGTAATTCATGTGAACCAGTATTATTAATATCTAAACTAAAATCATCAATAATTTTATTTTTATTAATTACATTAAATAACATTTAATCCCCTAATATTTACCTATTTTAAACATTAAAACCCACTAAATGGGATTTAATGTTTAAAAAAAAAATTTTTAAAATAAATTTATTTAAAAATAAATTTATTTACATCATTCCTCCTCCCATACCATTCATACCACCATTCATACTTGGATTATTAGTATTAATATCTGACTTATCATCTTTAGGTAAATCAGTTATCATACATTCTGTAGTAACCATTAATCCAGCTACTGATGCAGCATATTGCAATGCAGAACGAGTTACTTTAGTAGGATCTAAAATACCCATATCTATCATATCACCATATTTTTCAGTAGCAGCATTATAACCATAATTACCACTACCTGCTTTAACATTATTTGCTACAACAGAAGGTTCATCTCCAGTATTAGAAACTATTTGACGTAAAGGAGATTCCATAGATTTTAAAGCCACTCTTATACCTACATTTTGATCTTCATTTTGAGCAGTTAAATTATTTAATCTTTCTGCTACTCTAACTAAAGCAACACCACCACCTGCTACTACCCCTTCTTCTACAGCAGCTCTAGTAGCATGTAAAGCATCTTCTACTCTAGCTTTTTTTTCTTTCATTTCTACTTCAGTAGCCGCACCTACTTTCAATACTGCAACACCACCAGCTAATTTAGCTACTCTTTCTTGTAATTTTTCTTTATCATAATCAGAAGTAGCTTCATCAATTTGTTGACGTATTTGTATAATTCTATCAGAAATTTCTTTTTGACATCCAGAACCATCTATTATAGTAGTATTATCTTTATTAATTACTACTCTTTTAGCACTACCTAAATCACTTAAAGTAATTTTATCTAATTCCATACCAACTTCTTCAGAAATAACTTTACCATCTGTTAAAATTGCTATATCTTGTAACATATCTTTACGACGATCTCCAAAACCAGGAGATTTAACTGCTGCAACTTTTACTATTCCTCTCATATTATTCACTACTAAAGTAGCTAAAGCTTCTCCTTCAACATCTTCAGCAATAACTAATAAAGGTTTACTAGATTTAGCTACAGATTCTAATATTGTTAACATCTCACGAATATTAGATATTTTTTTTTCTACTAATAAAATAAAAGGATTATCCAATTCTACTATTCCAGATTCATTTTTATTAATAAAATAAGGAGATAAATAACCTCTATCAAATTGCATACCTTCTACAACATCTAATTCATCTTGTAATCCAGTACCTTCTTCTACAGTTATAACTCCTTCTTTACCAACTTTTTTCATAGCTTGAGCTATTAAATTACCAACAGTATCATCAGCATTTGCAGAAATAGTACCAACTTGAGCAATAGATTTAGAATCAGAACAAGGAACAGAAATTTTTTTTAATTCTATAACTGCCGCATTTACTGCTCTATCAATACCACGTTTTAAATCCATTGGATTCATTCCTGCAGCAACAGCTTTTAAACCTTCATTAACTATAGATTGAGCTAAAACAGTAGCAGTAGTAGTTCCATCACCAGCAACATCATTAGCTTTAGAAGCTACTTCTTTAACCATTTGAGCTCCCATATTTTCAAATTTATCTTCTAACTCTATTTCTCTAGCTACTGAAACACCATCTTTAGTAATAGAAGGTGCACCAAAAGATTTATCTAAAACAACATTACGTCCTTTAGGACCTAAAGTAACCCTTACTGCATCTGCTAAAATATTAACTCCACGCAAAATTTTTGATCTTGCATCATTACCAAATTTTACATCTTTAGCTGCCATAATAATTTCCCTAAATATTTTAAATATATTTTAATTTAATAATAAAATAATTACTCAACAATAGCTAAAACATCACTTTCAGACATAATTAAAACTTCTTTATTATCTAATTTTTCTGTTTTAACACTATAACCATCATTAAAAATAACTATATCACCCACTTTAATATCAAGAGGTTTTACTATACCATTATCAAGTATACGACCTTTACCTACAGCTAATACTTTACCACGAGTAGATTTACCAGCTGCTGAACCAGTTAATACTATACCACCAGCAGATTTTGATTCATTATCTTTACGTTTAACTATAATACGATCATGTAATGGACGAATTTTCATTTGTATCTCCTTATATATAAATAAAATTACGTTTATTATTATAACATTAATTAAACATAAAATTACTTAATAGTTTACTAGTATAATAAGGATGTAAAAAAAAAAATCAAGTATTAATTAATATATATTAATATTTGACATAAATAATTTTATTAAATATAATTAAAATAATCTTAATTAAATTAAAATTAAAATGTATTTAAAATCTAAAGATGTTAGATTAATAATATGTAATATTCCTAATAAAGAAACTCTTTTAAAAACAAAAGAAATTCTTCTTAAAAAAAAAATAGTTACATGTATTAATGTAATAAATAAAATTACTTCTTTTTATATTTGAAAAAATAAAATAAAAAAAAAAAAAGAAATTAAAGTAATATTTAAAACTTTTTCTTTCTTAACAAATAAAGTAATAAAAATTATTACTAAAATACACCCATATAAAATTCCAGAAATATTAACTTTTAAAATACATCAAATTAATAAAAAATATTTTGATTGAATGATTAAAACAATTTCAAAATAATAATAAAGCCCAGATAGCTCAGTCGGTAGAGCAGAGGACTGAAAATCCTCGTGTCGGCGGTTCGATTCCGCCTCTGGGCAGAGTTTTTCTTAAAAAAAATTAATAATTTTAAAATTTATTTTTCTTTTTAAGTAAAGATTTAATTTTTTTTATTTTATTAAGTTTTAAAATATCAAAAGCTAATTTTTTAGAATCTAACCAAAGAAAATTACGGATATTATTTTTAATTTCAGGAATAAAATTAGAACTCATACTTAATTCATTTAAACCTAAACCTAATAATAACATTGTTACATTGCTATCAGAAGCTAATTCTCCACATATACCAATTTTTTTATTTTTTTTATGAACAGAATCTATAGTATATTTAATCATACGTAATACAGAAGGAGATAAAGTTTCATAAAGATGAGAAACCATAGAATTATTTCTATCAACTGCTAAAGTATATTGTGTTAAATCATTAGTACCTATACTAAAAAAATCTAATTTTTCTGCTAAATATTTAGATATCATAACAGAAGCAGGAGTTTCTATCATAGCACCTATCTTAATATTTTTATCAAAATTAATTTTTTTCTTTTTTAATTCATATTTAACTTTTAAAAATTCTTTTTTTAAAAAAGATACTTCTTCTAAAGAAATTATCATAGGAAACATAATACGAACTTTACCATATACAGAAGATCTTAAAATAGCTTTCAATTGATTACGTAATATATTTTTATTTTTAAAATATATTCTAATAGATCTTCAACCTAAAAATGGTGAAGATTCTTTAGGAAAATTCATATAAGGTAAAAATTTATCACCTCCTAAATCTAAAGTACGTATAGTAACAATTTTACCATTCATAAATTCAACTATTTTTTTATAAGAATAATATTGTTCATCTTCTGTAGGAAAAGAATTTCTATTCATAAATAAAAATTCAGTACGATATAAACCTATACCTTCAGCTCCATTCTTTAAAACATTATTTATTTCTTGATCATTACCTATATTAGCAAACAATTTAATTTTATAACCATCTAAAGTTTTAGTAGGTAATTTACTTAATTTAATTAACTTTTTTTTTTTATGTAAGTAAATTTTATTTTTATTTTTAAATTTTTTAAAAATATTTTTATCAGGATTAATATAAATATTATTCTTTATTCCATCAATAATTAAAATATCATTATTAAAAACCAATTTAGTAATATTTTTAACTTTTATAATAGAAGGTAATTCTAAAGATTTAGCTATTATTGAAGTATGAGAATTTATACTACCTAATTCAGTAATAAAACCAATAATTTTATTTAAATCAAATTGTATAACTTGTGAAGGAGATAAATCTTTAGATACAATAATAACATTATTTTTTATATTTAAAAAATCATTACTAAAATCATTTATATTCTTTAAATTATATATTAATTTTTTACCTATATCTAAAAAATCATTAATTCTCTCTTTAATATAAGAATTATTAACTTTATTAATAATATTTATTTGTTTATTAATTATTTTATTTACTGCATATTCAGCAGATATATAACTTTTTTTAATTAATAAAATTATATTATCAATAAATTTTTTATCTTCTAATAAAATAATATAACCATCAAATAATAATTTTTTATCTTCATCTAATAAATTAGATTGTATTTTTTTAAATTGTTTAATAGTTTTTTTATGTGCTTTTAAAAAATTAGAAACCTCTATATTAATATTATTAATATTAATTTTATTTTTATTTATACTAATATTATTTTCACGTAATAAAAAAACATTACCACATGCATAACCCGGTGATACTACAATACCATTTATAATCATAAATATACCTTAAAATACTTATCTAAAAAAACTAATTATTAAATTATTTTAATATTTAAAATTAATTTTTATAAATTATTCTTTAAAAGATTTTAATAAATTTATTAAAATATTTAAAATATTTAATTCATTTTCTCCATCTACTATAATAGTAATTATATCATTACAAGAAATACCTAAAGTTTGTATTTCAAATAAATTTTTTGCATTTATAATTTTATCTTTAAATTTTATTTTTATTTTCGCAGAAAACTTTCTAGTTTCTTTTACAAATTTAGTAGCAGGTCTAATATGAAAACCATTAATTAATCTAATAGTAATTTTTTTATTTACCATTTTACACCTTTAAAATTAAAATATTAAAATAAAAATACAATTTTTATAAAAATAAATTTTATATAAATTTATAAAAATTAACTTTACGTAATACAAAATATATTTTAACATATATAAAAATATATATTTTAATTTTGTTTAAAAAGTTAAATAATTATTAACATTAATTAATAAATCTTAAATTTAATTAAATAAAATATTTTTTTTAAAAAAAAATTAATTTAAAGAGAATTGAAAATGAAAAAAATTATTATTATTTTTTTAATAATCATATTTTTATTTAATTCACTATTTGCTCAAAAAAAAAAATTTTTTCATAATTCTATGTATATAGGATATAAATTAGGATGATCTAAATATAATGATTTAGAAAAAATAAATAAAAAGTTTCAAAATAATAATAAAAATGGAAAAGGATTTTTTATAGGTTATAAAGCTAATAAAAATTTATCATTTGAATTTGGATACGATTTATTAGGTCAAATAAAAGAAAAAAAAAAATTTAATACTTATTTATTTAAAACTCAAGGATTAAATTTAGTAAGTAAAATAAATTTACCTATATTTAATAATTTAGATATATATACTAAATTAGGTGGTATAATAACAAATTCTATTTATAGTGAAGAAAATAAAATAAAAAAAAATAAAAAAGATTTTATAGATACCAGAATTTCTCCTTTAATATCTTTAGGAATAGAATATAAAATTAATTCATATTTATTTTCTAGAATAGATTATCAATGAATATATAATATAGGTAATAAATATTTTTTAAAAGAAGAACCAAATAATAATTTTTTAAATTTTAATTTAATTTATAAATACAAAAATAATATAAAAAAAAATAATAAAATAAAAAATTTAAATTTTTATATAAAATTTAATAAAAATAAATTTATATTAAATAATATTAATACTAATAAATTGAATTATATTTTTGAAAAAAATATATTTATAAATAAATATATATATAAAATTAAAATAATTAATTATATTTTAAATAAAAAAAATAAATTTAATAAACTAAAATCAATATATAAAAAAATTAATTGTATAGAAAAATATTTTTTAAAAAAAGGTATTGATTATTCAAAATTAAATAAAAAAATATATTATTTAAATTTCAAAAAAAATAAAAAAAAAATATTTAATAATTATACAATTATTAAATTTTTTTTATAAAAAGTACAGATAAAATTTTTTAAAAAAAAATTTTATCTGTAAAAACTAAATTTTTTTAACAAATTAAAAATTTTATAAAAAAAGAAAACATTTATTTTTAAAATATTAAGATTTATATTTATTTTAATATCTAGTTTTAAATTTATTAAGGAATATCACAAATCAATTTTATTAATATTAAATTTTAAATTTTCTATAATATTAATATAATTAGTAATTTTCAGATCTTTAATCTTGTATAAATTTTTATATATACTTTTAATATCACCTATATTATTAATTAATGTAATAGCTTTTTTAAAACCAATACCTTTTATACCAGGTATATTATCTGATTTATCACCACATAAAATTAATAAATCTTTAATTAAATTAGGATAAACACCATATTTTTGAAAAATACGTTTAGAATTTAAAATTTCATTTATAGAAATAAATAAATATACTCTATCATTTACTAATTGTAAAAAATCTTTATCATAAGATAAAATATAAATTAAATAATTTCTACCGCAAAATAAATTATCAATACTAAATACTAAACTACCTATAACATCATCTCCTTCTACTCCTGGATAAGAAAAATATTTAATATTAAAAGTATTAAAAAATAATTTAATTCCTGAAATATATAACAATAAATCTTTAGATATTTTTTTACGATTAGATTTATATTTTTTATATATTTTTTTTCTAAAGTTATTTCTATCATAATCAAAAATAAATAATAAATAATTTGGTTTACAAAACTTATATTTATTAAAAATCATTTTTCAAAAAATAAAAAAAGATTTTTTAAAATCCAATTTTTCTTTTTTGTAATTTACAATATAAAAAGATTTATAAGCATATAAAGTTGCATCAACTAAAAAAAAAATTTTACACATTTTAA